>JBFMBH010000006.1 GCA_040755095.1 Thermodesulfobacteriota bacterium | reverse complement strand
GCGTATCTGCCATCCCTACCCTCTGCGGCGCCTTGGCGTCATCACCTGAGGCAAGAGCCGGATGCGGGAAATCCGCTCGTCCGGATCTGTGGAGGGGGTCGTGGGCGACCATGATTCCTACTCCGACTCATGGCTGGGAGGCGAGTAGTCGACCGGGATCAGGACAGCCGGAACCTGGCTTCCCTCCCCGAGCACCAGGGCCAGGTCGTGCTCGAGGAGCAGACGGTTGTATGGCTTGGGATAGATCTTGCCCCGGCGGCCCAGGAGCGATCGAACTCTCGAGACAAGCCGGGGGTTGACCCGAGAGGTGGTGACGGCGACCCAGACGGATCGGTCCTGGACGGTCTCCCGCAGCCACTGCAGCAACCGCACCCCGGTGTCCACCATGTCCGGATCATTGTCCTGCCCGAGATTGGGCGACGGGGTGCCATAGGAGAGCATGATGTCCAGGATAACTGCCGCCAGCCGCTGGCCAGGCTCTTGAACGATGTCCTGCGCCTGCCTAGCATCCGCGGCTTCCAGGATCTGGAAGGCCTGGTACTTGGTCAGCAAGCCCTTGAGCTTGTCCCGCAGATCAGGCTCATCCTCAACGATCAGGATTCGTTTCGACGGTGGCGCGGCCATCAGGCTTCTCCTTCATCGGTGGGGTTCTGTTCCGCCAGGTTCGCCAGTGTTGCCCGGTCAAGCGCGATGGTGAAGGTGGTGCAATGCTCGACCCGGCCTGGGGCCGGCCCCGTTTCCGAGGTGCGGCCGGCTGGTTCTTCCCTGACAGGGACACTTTCCACCAGAATCTTGCCTCGGTGGATGTTTTCGACGGCCTCCCTGACAATGGCAAGGCCGATGCCAGTCCCGGGCCGGGTTCCCCTGGCGTCCGGAACCCGGGACCGGTAGTAGGGCTGGAAGATCCTTTCCCGGTCTTCCGCCGGGATGCCGATCCCCCAGTTCCTGATCTGCACGCGGATGGTGCCATCATCCGATTCATCCAAGGCAACAGCCACCTCGCCGTCCTGCCAGGAGTACTTGCAGGCATTCTCCAGGAGGTTGATGACGGCAATCCGGAGCCATTCGGGGACTGCCTGGATAGGCCGGATCGCCTTCAGGTCGGCATAGGCGATGCGGTTTCGGCCACGCTTGGCCACTGAGGCCATGGAGTCGCAGCATCTCTGGACAAAGTCCTTGAGGTTCACGCTCTCATAGGTCCATCGGTGATCGGGGGATCGGGGGGTAGTGAAGAAGGTCCAGCGGTCCCGGGCATCGTGGACGAACTGGAAGGCCCATTCCACCCGATCATTCATGGATTGGAGTTCCAGATACGGCACCTCCCCGCCTCTGGTCAGTGCCAGGAGCAGGCCCTGCACCTCATCGCGGAGGGTTTGCAGGGGGTGCCCCAGGGAGTGCATGACGTCCCGGATGAGCCAGACCTGTTTCTCTGACAGCGCGATGGTAAGGAGGATCCGTTGCAGGGCAGGGGCCATCTCCTCGGCCAGCCGCAGGTCCTCGGCTGTGAAGCGACAGCTTCGCTTCAAGACTCTGGTCTTTTGCTGCTGGCCGTCGAGCACCTGCTGTTCCCGCTGCTGCGGATTCTCCAGGTGCAGGAGACCTACACACCTCTTCCCTCCACGCGCGGTGTCCAGGAGCGGCATGACCAGCCGCTCGGCAGAAAGCGCTCCGCCCAGGAGGACGCCAAGGTCCTCTGACAGCTGGGTGGCACGGGAGGGCTTTGTGCCCTCCCTTCGGTGTTGGATGTCTGCCGCGCCATTGCGAAGACAACGGGCCAGGATCTCGTCGTCCTCCCCATAAGCGAGGATTCGGAAGCGGAAGCGATCCGAATCAGTGACTGGGCCCTGCTCCCTGGTGGTGGCCAGCAGGGCCATGGCCTCTGCCTGATCCGCGAAAAAGAGATCGCAATGTTCGCACTGGAAGAACTTACGAATGCCTTCCACCAGGCTCTTGCACGCCTGCTCGGCCTGGAAATCGAGGAGAAATTTTTTCGTGTCTGCGAAAAGCTCGTTGATGGTTTCTCTGCTCCGTCGCAGGCGGAGCTCGGTAATCTTGGCAAGGAAGATTCCCGTCACCCGGCGCAGCATGTGCCCCAGGACCTTCTCCTCTTCGACCTCGAACAGTTCGGAACGAAGACAATCCACCACCCCGAAGACCTGGCCCGTGGCATCCACCATGGGAAAGGAAACCAGGTGGTTCCCGTCGGTCTTCTTGGCGTATGCGGCGAGCAGGCGCCGGCCCGGGGTTCTGTTGTGGTACTGGAGTGGCATTGACCACAGCATGGATGACCCGAGTGGCCAGCTCCCTATCCGGGCCGCGTCAATCTTGTCGTGGGCCAGCGGATGATCCGTCAGATCGATCACCTCCAGATTCCCTGCCTGATGTAGTGCTTCAAGAGCCTGGCCCCTGCAGGAACGGGCCACCAGGGTCTTGGCGTTGGCGGAGAACAGCCAGATGACTACGTCCCGCCCCAGGCAAGGCCACTTCTTGCCAGCGAGCCATTGGAGCCAGGCGCCAAAGGCGTCGTCACAGCCTCCCTGCATGGCTAGGTTGTGGCCCAGGGCATCCAATTGTTCCTGGGAACGCTCTTCGTATTCCTGCCTTTCAATGCCCTGGGCCTGATGGAGGGTCTCGGCTAGCACCTCCCCGAGCTCGAGCAGCAGGAGCTGTTGGTCCTCGTCGGAATGGAGGTCACCCTGGAGAAGCCAGGTGAAGGTGGGTTTGAGGCTGCCCTTCTCTTCTGGCCGCCTGGCCAGCGGGATGGTGACGATGGTGGACTCCCCTTCGGCGTGGTCGACGGCACTGGCAAACCGCCGGAGGCGGTTGGCGATATCACGTTCCCCGCCCTCATGTTGCTGCTTGGCCTCCTGCTCCAGAGCCGTAATGAAGCTCCGGATCCTGGTCTTCTTGTCGCCGCCGCTGCAGATGACCGGCCGTCCGGTCGTACAGGCCTCCTGACACGGACCCGAGGGGGTGGCTGGGGCAAAGAGGTGGTTGAAGATCCGGGGAGGGTCAGCGGTGCCGTTGGGAATGCACCAGTGTCGATAGATGCGGCTGGGGCCGGCCTGGGGAGTGGTCCTGGGGTCAGTGATCCAGGCGGCGACCGGCTTGATGAGCTGGACGCTTTTGCGGACGACGTCTTCGATGAAAAGCCGCACGTTCCGATGGCCATTGGTGAAGTTCCTGTAGGCCTCCGCGATCTCCTTCCGGAGGCTGGTGGTAAGGGCAAGAAACCGACTGTGCGAGACGAGGTGGAGGATGTGCAGGCGGTAGACCCACCGGGGAATCCTTCTTTCGAGATCAGCGCGGAGGACAGGGATGGGAGAGCTGTTTCCTGGCTGGTGGATGAGAGCCAGCACCCCGGTGGTCGCCTCGGACAGCTCCAGGGGCAGCATGGTCAGGCAGGATGAGCCGGTGCCGTGGCCGATGGCCACGTCGTAACGGGAGGTTCGGCCTGCAGCCACTTCTTCCGCCTCGGCGTCAACCCTCGTCCGGAAGTCGGACGGCTGCCGGGGCATCTCCCCCCAGACTGTGGGAGGGCGTCGCAAGGACGGGGTGTCCTCCCCAGGCGCGAAGAAATAGGCCAGGCAGCAGACCGCACCAGCCATCACGGCGGCCTCCTCGCAGACCGACAACACCGTCTCGTCCTTGACCCGCAGGCCCATGGCACTGGGGTTCCGGTCTGGCACCACCAACTCCTGGGGATAGAAGAAGCCCCGGAAAAGGTGGGAGGCCACGTCTGCGGCCCGGCTCACCCGCTGGTCGATTTCCTGGCAGAGGTCCGCGGTCACCCCAGCATCGGCCACAGCGGCTTGTCCGGGCTGTTCAAAGACCACTGTGCACGAACGGCGCAGAGGCGGCTGGTCCCGCTGTGGTGCTGGGCCATCCGTGGCCCGGGCAATGGCCACCCCCCAGGGAGCAGGGGCAGGGTATTCCCGCGTCTCAACCTTGCGGCCGTTCGTGACATGGAGTTGCAGGGCGTGCGTCCGCCCGGGCCTCACCAGGGCAAGGGCGCTGCCGATTCTCTCCAGGGCGCCTGCTTGGGTGGCCCGGAACAGACGGTTGGCAAAGAAGAGTCCCGTGGCCATGGCCCGGGTTCCCTGCTCAGGTGTCCAGGGATCCAGGCGCAGCCGGTCTGGACTCTTCCGGAGGTAACCGATCTCCACTGTGCCGAGCACCAGATCTGCGGGCGGGGGTGGGCGGGCGACCCAATTCGCGGCCTGACTGACAAACCCACTACCTTGCTTTTCGTCCGGCCAGGCCAATGCGTTTTGGAGATAAGCCTCGATGGCGTCGACATCGTCGCTGGCGCGTGGCAAAGCGAGCAGGGGGAAGAGGGGGAACCAGAACCTGCTGAACCTCTCATGGCCATACTGGAAGAAGATCCGCTGGTCGAAGCGCTGGCAGTCGTTGCCGACAATGAATTCCGGTCGCAGATGGTGTACCACGTCGGCCTGGATGTCCAGCTTGGCCTGGGCGTCCCCGGTGGCCAGCGGGTGGGCAGGCAGGAATTCGAAGCTCAGCGGCATCCCGAAGCCGCGCACGGTTCGGATCGCCCGCTGGTGCTGGTCGACCAGCTGGAGGTAGAGCATGTCAGGCGGCGACCACACGGAGTCGTCAAACGCCTGCCGAAACTCCTCCACAAAGCGGTCCACCGCCTCCTTGAGGGCCAGTGGTCCTTCGCCTGCCAGCTGGATCTCCTCCCAGGTCGAGAACAGGACCCTTTCCCACATCGCCTCTCGGACATGCGGCTCCCAGAGCGACGCGAGGAAGTCCGCCGTTGCTTTGACCTGGGCAGTGCTTGCCTCGGGTTGGATGCGCGCTGTGCCGCGGGCGGTCGCCGGTGGCTGGAAGGAGAAGTGGAGCGCCCCGATCACCTTCCTGCCGGCAGGAAGCGGCATTGCGACGCCCTGCCGCCCCGCGACTAGGCGCTCTGCCCGGTATGCCTCCGCCACTTCGGAAGGTGGCTCCGCCGGAGGAATGTCGGCTTCGGGTGGCCAAGAGGCCTCAGGCTTGAGGGTTCCCGAGGCCCCATCGAGGAGATAGCTCTGGCATGAGGCAGGCCCCAGCTTGTCGGCCGCATGCGCGACAAGATCGGCGAGCACCCCCTGGAGGCCCTTGGAGCCGCCACCGGTGATGATCTGAAGGAGTGGACATCCTGTCATGGCATTGACGCGCCCCCTACGCGGTAAGAAAGACAATAACTGACACTGTTCCTACTCCACGAGCAGAACTCATAATAGAGTCATTGATTGGTTGTCAATGACAAAGTCAGATCTCTGGGAGAAGAACAACGTGGTCAGTGCTGGGTTTGGTATGGCTGGCGATGGAGATCATCTTGACCTTCCCACGGTGGAACGGTCTACCATCCAGGCGGTAATGTGCCATCGTCAGGCTTGACAGTCGCTTCCTTTGCTCGTTAAGAGATGCTCTCCCCATAAACATGAGGAGGGAGCTATGCGCACGAAGGAGACTTTCCCTGTCGTTTTGATCCTGGCCCTCACCCTTGCCGGCCCGGCCAGCGCCGCCGCCGGCCCGGGCCCGGATATCGAGGCCCTGCTGGCGGCTATGACCCTCCCGGAGAAGGTGGGGCAGATGACCATGCTGACCCTGAACGCCGTATCCAAGGGGCAGCTGCCCTTCAGCCCGGCGGAGCCCCACGAGCTGGATCCGGAGCGGCTGCAGCGGGCCATTGTCGAGCACCACGTGGGCGCCCTCTTCAACATCGGCCACCATGCCTTCCCCCGGGAGCACTGGCGGCAGATGATCGCCGAGATCCAGGAGCTGGCCAGGGGCACCCGACTGGGGATCCCGGTGCTCTATGGCATCGATGCCGTGCACGGCATGACCTACGCCCAGGAGGCCACCTCGTTTCCCCAGCAGATCGGCCTGGCGGCCACCTGGGATCCGGAGCTGGTGGAGCGGGTGGCCCGGATCAGCGCCTACGAGACCCGGGCCCAGGGCATCCCCTGGGTGTTCGCCCCCACTGCCGAGCCGGGCAGAAGCCCGGTGCACTCCCGGTTCTTCGAGACCTTTGGCGAGGATACCTTCCTGGCCGGCGAGCTGACCGCCGCCTTTGTGCGGGGTCTCCAGGGCCAGGACCCGGCCCAGCCCCACCGGGTGGGGGCGACCCTCAAGCATTTCCTGGGCTACACCATCCCGGTCTCCGGCAAGGACCGCACCACGGTGAGCGTCAGCCGGCGGGCCTTGCAGGAGCTGTTCCTGCCGCCCTTTGTCCAGGGGATGGCCGCCGGAGCGCAAGCCGTGGTCCTGAGCCTGGCGGATATCGACGGCCTGCCGGTCCATGCCGATCCGGGGCTGGTGCAGGGCCTTTTGAAGGACGAGCTGGGCTTTGCCGGCGTGGCGGTGTCGGACTGGGGCTCGGTGGAGAACATCTACGCCCACCACCGGGCGGCTGCGAGCCGCAAGGAGGCCATCGCCCTGGCGACCGCTGCCGGGGTCGATCTGGCCATGGTGCCGTTCGATGTCGAGCACGCCCAGGAGCTGGTCACCCTGGTGCGGGAGGGGCGGGTGGCCGAGGCCAGAATCGACGATGCCGTCCGCCGCATCCTTGCCTTCAAGGCCCGTCTGGGCCTGTTCGCGACCCCGATCCATCCGGCCGAGCAGTACCCGGCCTATGCCTCCCCGGCCCATCGCCAGGTCGCCCTGGAGGCAGCGGTCGCCTCCCTGACCCTTCTGAAGAACCAGGGCGGGGTCCTGCCCCTGGCCAAGAGCGGCCGGCTCCTGGTGGCCGGTCCGGCGGCGGACGCCATGGCGCCCCTGAACGGCGGCTGGAGCTACACCTGGCAGGGGGCGGAGACCGATCGCTATCTGCCGGACGGGGTGACCATCCTCGATGCCATCCGCGCCCAGGTGGGCGGCGAGCGGGCACGGCATCTGCCCTGGCGGGAAGACGGGGCCGTGGACCCGGAGGCGGTGGCGGCCGCGGCGGACGGGGTGGACGCCATCATCCTCTGCCTGGGCGAGCCGGCCTATGCCGAGAACTTCGGCAACATCGACGATCTCACCCTGCCGGCGGCGCAGCTGGAGCTGGCCAGGATGCTGGCTGCCCTGGGCAAGCCCACGGTGCTGGTTCTGGCCCAGGGGCGGCCCCGGATCATCACCGCCATCGAGCCCGCCATGGCGGCGGTGCTCCAGGCGTATCTGCCCGGCAACGAGGGCGGCCGGGCAGTGGCCGAGGTGCTGTTCGGCGATGCCGAGCCCGCGGGCCGGCTGCCCTTCACCTATCCCCGGGGGCCCAATGGGCTCGCCACCTACGACCACCGGATCTCGGAGGATTATGCCTTCGACTGCCTGTACCCCTTTGGCGCCGGCCTGGCCCACACCACCTTTGCCTACCGGCATCTGGAGGTCTCGCCCCGGCAGCTGGGCCCGGACGGCACCTTGACCGTCGCGGTGGAGGTGCTCAATACCGGCCGGCGGCCCGGCTTCGAGGTGGTGCAGGTCTATGCCAGCGACCTGGTGGCCAGCGTCGCGCCCGCGGTGAAGCGGCTCAAGGCCTTCCGGAAGATCCGGCTCGCGCCTGGCGAGAGCCGGCGTCTGACCCTCACCCTCTCCCCCCGGGATCTGGCCTTGGTGGACCGCGAGCTGCACTGGCGGGCCGAGGCCGGGGAATTCGTCATCCGGGTGGGCGACCTCAGCCAGGGCATTGTGCTCACGGAAGGCCGGGTATTCCCCCGATAGGGCGGGGCGGGCTACCGGCGCGGCCGGGGCTGGGCGCGGCTGGTGGGCGGCGCGCGCCAGGGATCCTCGGGCCAGGGATGGCGGGGGTAGCGGCCCCGGAGCTCCCGGCGCACCTCCGGGTAGGTGCGGGCCCAGAAGCCGGCCAGGTCCTGGGTGACCTGGATGGGCCGGCCGGCCGGGGAGAGGAGGTGGAGCATCACCGGCACCTGGCCCCAGCAGACCGTGGGGGTGGCGGCGAGCCCGAACAGCTCCTGGAGGCGGACGGCCAGAACCGGCGGCCCGCCGGGCTGGTAGGCAAGGCGCCGGCGGCTGCCGCTGGGCACCGTCAGATGGGTGGGGGCACCGGTCACAAGGCGCTGGCGCTCTTCCCAGGTCAGGCGGCCGGCGAGAAGGGCCGCCAGATCCAGGCGGGCAAGGTCGGCCAGGGAGGCCAGGCCCGCAAGGGCCGGTCCCAGCCAGCCGGCCAGCTCCTGGCCCAGGGCCTGGTCGCTCAGATCCGGCCAGCCTTCGGCCGGCCGCCAGGCCCGGAGCGACAGCACCCGGGCCTGGAGCTCCCGGGCCGCCGGGCTGAAGGGCAGGGCGCCCGGTCCCAGCCGGGTCAGCTGGGCCAGGAGGCAGGCGGCCAGGGCCGCGGGCTCCGGCCTTGCCAGGGGGAGGCTGGCGAGCACGACGGCGCCCAGCCGCTCCTCCCGCCGGCCGACCGCCGCGGCCAGGCCGTCGTCCCAGCGCACCTCCTCGGCGACCTCAATCCGTTCTTCCAGCACAGACCGCAGCTCGCCGGCGTGGACCTCGGCCGCCAGGAAGATGCGGCCCTCGCTGCGGCCAGCATCCAGAGCCGGCACCACCAGGAATTCGTGGCCAGCCAGCGGATCATGGGGCGGCAGGACCGCCCCGCGGCCGGCGGCCAGGGTGAAGTGGTGCCGCCGGCCGGGCCGCAGCCTGGCCACCCGGTCCGGGAAGGCAGCAGCGAGAAGGGCACCAGGGCGGGACGCCTTGTCGGACGGGTCGGACGCGTCTGACCGGTCGGATTCGCCCTGCCTTGCCGGCAACAGCCGCTCCCAGGCGCGGCTGGCCTGGGTGACCCGGCGGCAGGCCTCCGGGTCGGCGCCCCGGGAGCGGGCCGCGGCACCGCCTTGTTGGCGGAAGGCCGCCAGGGCCTGCAGCCGCAGCTCCAGGTCGCAGGGCCGGGGTTGGGCGGTGGGCAGCAGCAGATCCCGCTCGGATAAGATGGCCGCCAGGTCGCAGCCCAGGGCAGGGACACCCCACTGGGCCGCAGCCAGGAGCAGGCTGGCCAGCCGGGGCTCGGCCGGCAGCCGGGCCATGGCGCGGCCGCGCGCCGTGAGCTGGCCCGCAGCATCCAGGGCACCCAGCTCGGCGAGGAGCGCCCGGCCCTGCTCCCAGGCCGCGGCCGGTGGCGGATCCAGCCAGCGCAGGGCCGAAGGGTCATGAACCCCCCAAGCCGCCAGCTCCAGGGCCAGGCCGGCCAGATCGCTGGCCAGCATCTCCGGCAGCCGGTCCGGCCGCAGGCTGGGGGTGAGGGAGGCGGGCCAGAGGCGCAGGCAGCGGCCCGGCCCCAGGCGGCCCGCCCGGCCGGCCCGCTGGCTGGCCTCGGCCTGGGAGACCCGCACCGTCACCAGGCGGCCGAGGCCGCGGTTGGCATCGAAGCGGGGCGCCCTGGTCCAGCCGCAGTCCACCACCCCCTCCACGCCCTCGATGGTCAGGCTGGTCTCGGCAATGGCCGAGGCCAGGACCACCCGCCGCCGGCCACCAGGGTCAGGCATGAGGGCCCGCTCCTGATCGATCCGGGGCAGATCGCCGTAGAGGGGGGCGGTGAGGAGGCCTTCCTGGGGCCGTGCGGCCAGCTCGGCCATGGTGGCCCGGATCTCGCCGCCGCCGGGAAGAAAGGCCAGAAGATCACCGGTGGTCTCGGCCAGGAGCTGCCGGATTCCGGCCGCGGTCTGGCGGGCCAGGTCCTGGCGACGCTCCGGCAAGGCCAGGGCCACCCCCTCGGGCAGATGCTGGATCGTCACCGGAAAGGCCCGACCCTGGGCGGCGAGGACCGGGGCCCCGCCCAGAAGGCCGGCCACCGCCGCCGTATCCAGGGTGGCGGACATGACCAGCAGGCGCAAGTCTGGCCGCAAGACCTCCTGAACATCCAGACAGAGGGCAAGGCCGAGATCGGCCTCCAGAGAGCGCTCGTGGAATTCATCGAAGATCACCAGGCCCACGCCGGCCAGCTCCGGATCGCTTTGCAGGCGGCGGGTGAGCACCCCTTCGGTCAGGACCTCGATGCGCGTGCCCGCAGACACCTTTGTTTCAAAGCGGATGCAAAAGCCCACCGTGGCACCCACCGGCTCAGTCAGCAGCTCGGCCATGCGGGCCGCGGCAGCGCGGGCGGCCAGACGACGCGGCTCCAGGAGCAGGATCTTCCGGCCCGCCAACCAGGGGGCGGCGAGCAGGGCCAGGGGCACGGCGGTGGTCTTGCCGGCACCCGGCGGCGCCGCCAGCACGGCGGACTGATAGTCAGCCAGGGTGACGGTCAGCTCCGGCAGCAGGGGCAGGATAGGGAGAGCCGGGGGCAGGGCGGGCGCAAAACGGTCCATGGTCAAGGGTGGCCGGGGATAGGGTTTGGTGCCGGCCAGGAGAGAGTGTACAATGCCGGAAGGATTCCCCCCACCATCCGGATGACGCGACGCCCATGCCCATGCCCCTCGGACATGCGGCCGTGGGCCTTCTGGCCTATCGGCTGGCAAGCCTGCTCCGGCGCCGGCCCTGGTCCTGGGCTGTTGCCGGCGCCGTGGCGGTCCTGGCCAACCTGCCGGATGTGGACATCCTGGCTGGGCTGGTGCTGCGGGACAACGCCCTGGCCTTCCACCGGGGGCCCACCCACTCCCTGCTCTTTGCCCTGGTCCTGGGTCTGGGGACGGCGTGGCTGTGGCGCCGGGCCAGCGGGAGGGCGAGTCTCGATCCGGTGGCAGCGGTGGCGGTGGTCCTTTCCCATCTGGCCGCCGACGTTTTGTGGAGCGGCATCCCGATCTCCTTCTTCTGGCCCCTGGAGGTCTACTGGGCGACCGGCCGCCGGGGCTGGCCCCAGATCAGCCGCGCCCTGGCCGCCTCCGGTCGCCTGGACGCCTGGCTCATCGCCGGCGCCCTGGTCCTGCTTCTGCTCACCCTGCTGTGGCGCCGGCGGGGAGCCGCCCATCCCCCGGCCGGAGCCGCCTCCAGACCGGGCACCACGGATCCTGGCGGCAGCCAGGGCTAGAATCCGTTGCGTACAGGAGCAAGCCGCATGGCACAGGTGGTTCTGAAGCCAGGCCGGGACAAGAGCGTCCGGCGCCGCCATCCCTGGATCTTCTCCGGCGCTGTGGCGCGGGTGGACGGGGAGCCCGCCGCCGGCGCCACCGTGAAGGTGGTGGCCGCAGACGGCCGGCTCCTGGGCCGGGGGGCCTATTCCCCCCTTTCCCAGATCCTGGTGCGGCTGTGGAGCCTGGACCCGGTGGAGGCCATCGACGACGCCTTCTGGCAGCGACGTCTGGCGCGCTGCCTGGCGCGCCGGCAGGATCTGGCCAGCCGGGACGACGCGACGGCGTATCGGCTGGTCAACGGGGAAGGCGATGGCCTGCCCGGCCTGGTGGTGGACCGCTATGGCGATTTTCTGGTCTGCCAGCTGCTGGCGGCCGGCCCCGAGGCGTGGCGGGCGACCATCGTCGACACCCTGGGGGCGCTGGTGCCGGTGGCCGGGATCTTCGAGCGCTCCGACGCCGGGGTGCGGGCCAAGGAGGGGTTGGCGCCCCGGGTGGGGCTCCTGGCCGGCGAGGAGCCGCCAGCTTGGATCCCCATCGTCGAGGGCCCCTGCCGCTTCCAGGTGGATGTGCGCTCCGGCCACAAGACCGGCTTCTATCTCGACCAGCGGGACAACCGGGCGCGGGTGACGGCCCTGGCGGCGGGCCGGGAGGTGCTCAACGCCTTCGCCTACACCGGCGCTTTCGGCATCAGTGCCCTGGCCGGCGGCGCCACTCGGGTCACCAACCTGGAGACCTCGGCCGCTGCCTTGGCCCAGGCCGCCGTCCATGCCCGGGACAACGGCTTTGCTGCCGAGCGGCTGGAGAGCCTGGAGGCGGATGTCTTTGTCGCCCTGCGCCGCTTCCGGGACATGGGCCGCTTCTTTGACTGCATCATCCTCGATCCCCCCAAGTTCGCTGAATCGGCGAGCCAGGTGCCTGCTGCCAGCCGGGGCTACAAGGACATCAATCTGCTGGCCATGAAGCTCCTGCGGCCGGACGGCCTCCTGGTCACCTTCTCCTGCTCCGGCCATGTCTCCCCGGAGATCTTCGAGGCCATCGTCGCCGAGGCGGCCCGGGACGCCGGCCGGGACCCCCAGGTCCTGGCCCGCCTCGGCCAGCCGGCCGACCACCCCTTTACCCTCCACTTCCCGGAGGGCAGCTATCTCAAGGGGCTGATCTGCCGGGTGTAGGTGGACGGTATGGACGTCATGGACAGCATGGACGTGATGGACCCGGCCCGGCGGTCCATGGCGTCCATGTTGTCCAGATGGTCCATCACGGGCTGCCGCTGCCGGTGACCAGGGCCACCAGGCCCCGTCGCACCATCATGACCGCGATGGCGGCCAGGAGGAGGCTCGCGATCTTGGAGAGGGTCTTGGAGCCGGCTCGGCCCAGGACCCGGTGGATGGCGCCGGCGAAGAGAAAGGTGATGCCGGCGATGAGGATGTTGGTCACCACCGCCAGGGCGGCGATGACAAAGCCGTGCTGGTGCATGACCAAAAGGGAGGTGGTGAGGACCGCTGGCCCGGTGATGAGGGGCACGCCGATGGGCACCGCGCCCAGGCTGTCCGGGTCCACTTGGCGCAAGGCCTTGTCCGCGGTGAGGAGATCCCGCAAGGAGAGGGCGAACAGCACGCAGCCGCCGGCGATCATGAAGTCGGCGATGGTGAGCCCCAGAAGGCGCAGGATCCAGGTGCCGGCCACCAGGAAGGTCAGGGCCACCACGGTGGCCGTGGCCACCGACTGGCTGATGATCCGCCGCCGCGCCGCCTGGTCCAGGTCCTCGGTGAGGCCGAGGTACAAAGGCAGCACCCCCAGGGCATCCACGGCCACGAACAGGGGCACGAAGGCCAGCCAGAAGGCCTTCACGGCTAGCACCACTCCAGGCGGGCGGCCACGATCTCGATCTCGCTCTCCTCGTCGAACAGGCCCCGGACCAGATTCATCTGCTCGTCCACCAGGCGGCGGTCGTTGCCCAGAACCGCTACTCCGAGGAGCGAGCGCTGCCATTCCTCCAGGAGCCCCAGCTCCGCCACCGAGGCGTTGCACTCGTTGCGGATCCGGCGTTTGAGGCTGGAGGTGACCTTTCGCTTCGACTTCAGGGAGCCGGAGTGGGGGATGAAGATCTCGACGGTCAGGAGGGCGAGATGGATGGTGGCCGGGTGCGGGGTCATGGCGGCTGGGTGGGGAGCGGCAGGGCTGGGGACGCCTTGTCTGTCGCTGGGGCATTGTGCGATAATCCGGCGAGGGCCGGCAGTGGCCGGCCCTGGATGCCGGCGAAGCGCAGTGTAGCAACGAGCCGCGTTCGGCGTCCAGTCCTTTGTGGCCGGCCTTCCAGGCTCGGCACTGCTCATGCCCCGACACGCAACCGATTCTCAGCTGGCGACGGTGAGTCGCATTCTGGCCAGCCGCCTGGGCCTCCTGTTCCGGCCCGAGCGCTGGGACGAGCTGGACCGCCAGCTGGTGCAGGCCGCTGACCTCCTGCGGCAGGGCGACAGCGACCGGCTGGTGCACCGCCTCGTGAGCGGCCTCCTCACCCCGGAGGAGGCCGAGGCCCTGACCGGCTGTCTGACGGTGGGCGAGACCTACTTCTTCCGAGAGCCCAAGTCGTTTGCCACCCTGACCGACAAGATCCTGCCGGAGCGGCTGGCCGCCCGTGCGGGTAGCCGCCGCCGGCTGCGCCTGTGGAGCATCGCCTGCAGCACCGGCGAGGAGGCCTATTCCCTGGCCATGGTCCTGGATCGCTATCGGGCCGAGCTGGGTGGCTGGCAGGTGGCTGTCCTGGGCACCGACATCAACGCCGCAGCCCTGGCCACCGCCAGCCGCGGGGTCTATGGCCCCTGGTCCTTCCGGGGCCTGGACGAGGAGAGCCGGCAGACCTTCTTCCGGCCCCTGGCCAACGGGCGCTGGGAGATCGTCCCCCGTCTCCGGCGGCTGGTGACCTTCCGCCACTGCAACCTGGCCAAGGCGCCGCTGCCGGACGAGGCGGCAGCTCGCCAGGACCAGGATGTGATCTTCTGCCGCAATCTTCTCATGTACTGGGAGCCGGAGATGGCGGCAGCCCTGGTGGCCAGGCTGCACGCCAACCTGGCTCCGGAGGGCTGGCTGGTGGCCGGCCCCACCGACGCCCCCTTCTTTCTCGCCTCCGGGCTCTTTACCCTGGCCGGCCATGGCCCGATGATCTTCCGCCCCCAGGGACCGGCCTCTCCGGTAGCGGGACCGCCACCGGAGAGGCCGGTGGCTGCCGCCGAGGGACTGGCCGAGCCGCCGGCCGCAGACCGGGCCGCCTGCCTGCTTCTGGCCCGCTGCCACGCCAAGAAGGGGCAGCTTGCGGCCGCCGCCACTTGGTGCCAGCGGGCCCTGGCCCTGGAGCGTCTCGATCCCGAGGCCCATTACCTGGCCGCAGGCATTGCCCTGGAGCTGGGACAGGCGCACGAGGGGATCAAGGCCCTGGAGCGTTGTCTCTACCTGGCCCCGGAGCATCTGCTGGCCCATTTCACCCTGGGCAATCTGCGCTGCCAACAGGGGAACCTCCGGGCCGGCCGGCGGCACCTGGTAGCCGCCCTGACCCTTGCCCGCCGCTATCCCCCGGCGGCGATCCTGCCCGGCGAGACAGGCCTCAGTGCCGGCCGTCTGGTCGCCATCATCGCCACCATGCTGGGCGGCGAGGGCAGCGCCCACGGCTGATGGGGTCAGAACCGGGGCCGCCGGTTGCGACCTGGGGGACCAGGATGGCGCCAGCGCCCCCTGGGCCGAGGCCATGGGGCCAGGGCCGTGGAATGGTCTTGCCACCGGCCGGAATTGCCGCCAAACTGGGGCAGTCCTTCGTTGACAGCCTGGCCGGTCCGTGGCAAATAGCCCCGATCCCTTCACCGGCCGTAACAAGCCCTTCTTTGGAGGCTGCCTGTGGAATTTGTGCCCAAGTGGATCGCCTGGGAGATCACCCGGCGCTGCAACCTCAAGTGTGTCCACTGCCGCTCGTCCTCGGCCCTGGAGGTGGCGGGCCACCCGGATTTCTCCCTGGAGGAGGCCCGGCGGGTCCTGGACGACATCGCCTCCTATGCCCAGCCGGTGGTGGTGCTCTCCGGCGGCGAGCCGCTTCTGCGGCCGGATGTCTTCGAGATCGCCCGCTACGGCACCCAAAAAGGCTTGCGCATGTGCCTGGCCACCAATGGCACCCTGGTGACGCCGGAGATCTGCGACCGTATCAAGGAAGTGGACATCAAGATGGTGTCCCTGAGCCTGGACGGGGCCAGCGCGCCAGTGCACGACGACTTCCGCTGCCAGCCCGGCGCCTTCGACGGCACAGTGCGGGCCGCCGGCCTCTTCCGGGAGCACGGCATCCCCTTCCTCATCAACTCCTCCTTCACGAAGCGCAACCAGGCCGAGATTCCCAAGGTCGCCCGCCTGGCCAAGGAGCTGGGCGCCACCGCCTGGTACATGTTCATGATCGTGCCCACCGGCCGGGGCGAGGAGATCCTCTCCGAGCTCATCTCCAAGGAGGACTACGAGGAGCTGTTGCGCTGGCATTACGAGATGGAGAAGAACGAGACCGGGATGCTGGTCCGGCCCACCTGCGCCCCCCATTACTACCGGGTGGTGGTGCAAGAGGCCCGGGCCCGGGGCGAGAAGCTCGAGCGCCGCAGCCTCAAGTTCTCCACCGGCGGTGCCAAGGGTTGTCTGGCCGGCCAGCTCATCAGCCTCATTGACGTGGACGGCAATGTGCTGCCCTGCTCCTACTTCCCCAAGGCGGCGGGCAACATCCGCGAGCAGTCCTTCAAGGAGATCTGGGAGACCTCGTCCCTGTTCCAGGAGCTGCGGGATTTCAAATCCTATCGGGGCCGCTGCGGGGCGTGCGAGTTTGTCAATGTCTGCGGCGGCTGCCGGGCCCGGGCCTACGCCATGAGCGGTGACTACCTGGCCGAGGAGCCGTTTTGCGGCTATCTGCCCCTGAAGCTGGTGAAGGCCCAGGAAGCGGCGGGCCGCGACGCCGGCCGCTAGGGATCCCCGGGGCTGCTGCGGCCCCCTACCGGAGAGGAGCGAGTCATGAACGATACCTTCCTGCGGGCCTGCCGCGGCGAGGCGGTCTCCCACACGCCGATCTGGATCATGCGCCAGGCCGGGCGGTATCTGCCCGCCTACCACACAGTCCGGGATCGGGTTTCCTTCCTGGAACTGTGCAAGACCCCGGAGCTGGCCGCCGAGGTGACGATCCAGCCGGTGGACATCCTGGGCGTCGATGCGGCGATCCTCTTTTCCGACATCCTGGTGCCCATCGAGGCCATGGGCATGGAGCTGGCCTTCCATGAGAAGAAGGGACCGGTCCTGGGACCGGTGGTGCGCTCGCTGGCCGATGTGGGGCGGCTGTCGGTGCCGGACCCGGAGGAGCGCCTGGGCTTTGTCCTGGAAGCCATCCGCATCCTCCGGCGGGAGCTGGCCGCCAAGGTGCCCCTCATCGGTTTTGCCGGCGCGCCTTTCACCCTGGCCACCTACGTGATCGAGGGCGGCTCGTCCAAGAGCTTCTTTGAGACCAAGCGCCTGATGTACGCCGCCCCGGAGGTGTGGGCGGCCCTCCTGGACCGGATCACCGCCAGCACCACCCTGTATCTGGCGGCCCAGGTGTCTGCCGGTGCCCAGGCGCTGCAGATTTTCGACTCCTGGGTCGGGGTGCTGGGTCCGGAGGATTTCGCCCGCTACGCCCTGCCCTACGTCAAGCGGATCATCGCCGACCTCCGGGCCCAGGGGGTGACGGTGCCGATCATCTACTTCGCCAACAACGGCGCCAGCCTTCTGGAGCTGTCCGAGACCAGCGGCGCCGATGTCCTGGGCCTCGACTGGCGGCTCGACATCGCCCAGGCCCTGGAGCGGCTGGGGCCGGGGGTGGCGATCCAGGGCAATCTGGACCCTTGCGCCCTCCTGCTGCCGGAGGCGGAGCTGGAAAAGAGGGTGGCCCGGATCCTCGACCAGGGCCGCCAGGCCCGCGGCCACATCTTCAACCTCGGCCACGGTATCCTGCCGGAAACGCCGCCCGAAAAGGCCCAGTTCCTGGTGGCCTGCGTCCATCGCCTGAGCCGGCGGTAGCGGCCGTGACCCCAGCCAGCGGCAGCCAGGCCATCGCCATCCTGCTCCTCAATCTGGGCGGCCCGGAGCGGGGCGAGGAGGTGCGGCCCTTTCTGGTCAACCTTTTTTCCGACCGGGAGATCATCCGCCTGGGGCCGGCCCTGCTCCAGCCCCTCATCGCCCGTTTGATCGCCTGGCGCCGGGCGCCCAAGAGCCGGGCCAACTACGCCGAGATCGGCGGCTCGCCCCTGGCCCGCATCACCGCTGCCCAGGGGCAGGCCCTGGCGGAGCATCTGGCCCCCTGCGGCCCGTTCCGCTCCTTCGTCTGCATGCGCTACTGGCATCCCCGGACCGGCGCCTGCCTGGCCCAGGTGCAGGCGGCCGGCATCCGGCGGCTGGTGGCGCTCACCCTCTACCCCCACTTCTCCCGGGCCACCACCGGCTCCTCCTTGAGCGAGCTGGCCCGCCAGCTGCAAGTGGGGGTGCCTGATCTGGAGCTGGCGGTGGTGCGGGAATGGCCCACCCAGGCGGGCTACATCCGGGAGCTGGCGGCGGTGATCGCCGCCGCCTGGCAGGCAGCGGCCGACCCGGCGGCGGCGGTTCTGTACAGCGCCCACTCCCTGCCCGCCGCCCTGATCGAGGAGGGCGATCCCTATCTCGATCAGATCCGGGCCACCATCGCCGCGGTGGAGGAGCTGACCGGCCGGCCCGGGCAACTGGCCTTCCAGAGCCGGAGCGGCCCGGTGCGCTGGCTCGCCCCCTCCACCCCGGACAGCCTGCGGCAGCTGGCCGCCGGCGGCTGCCGCACCGTGGTGGTGGTGCCGGTCAGCTTTGTCTCGGACCACATCGAGACCCTGCACGAGATCGATATCCAGTACCGCCAGCTGGCCCACGGCCTCGGGATGCGCCTGGTGCGCACCGAGTCCCTGAACGTGCGGCCCGGCTTCATTGCAGCGCTGGGCGAGCTGGTGCTCGCCGCTTGCCGGGAGCGCGGCTGGCTGCCGGTGGCCTGAGGGGGCTCCATGGACACATCCAAGCTGGCCGATATCCTGACCACCGAGGTCATCAGTGTGGCACCGGCGACCAAGGTGTCGGAGGCGTTGCGGCTCATGCGGGCGCATCATGTGAGCTGCATCCTGGTGACCGAAGGTGGCCGGCCGGCCGGGATCGTCACCGAGCGCAACCTGGTCCGGCTCATCCCCGGCCAGGGGCCAGCGGTGGACAGCTGCGAGGTGCGCGCGATCATGAGCACCCCGGTGATCACCGCCGGCCGCCAGGTGGACATCTTCGAGGCCTACAGCCTTTTCTCGGCGCACCACCTGCGCCACCTGGCGGTGGTGGACGAGGACGAGCGGCTGGTGGGGGTGGTCACCCTCACCGACATCGTCGAGCATCTCTCCTTCGAGTCCTTTGTGGAGATGAAGCGCATCGCCCAGGTGATGACCAGGGTCGTCCTGACCGTGCCGCCCGAGACTGATGTCCGGGAGGCCCTGGTGCGCATGGCCGAGCGGTCCATGAGCTGCATCGTCATCACGGAAGGCCGGCAGCCGGTGGGCATCATCAGCGAGCGGGATGTCTCCCGGCTGCTCCTGGACTACCCGGACCTCAGTCAGGTCCGGGTGGGAGAGGTCATGAGCCGCTCTCTGCAGTCGGTGGCCGGCGATACCCCGTTGCCCCTCGCCATCGAGATCATGAAGCGAAAGAGGCTGCGGCGCCTGGTGGTGGCGGACAGCGATGGCACCATCGAGGGGCTGGCCACCCAGTCCGACATGGTCAAGGGGCTGGAGGGAAAATACATCCAGGCCTTGAACGAGATCATCAAGGAAAAGGATTTCGTCATCCGGGAGAAGGACTTCGTCATCCACTCCACCTCCCTGGATCTGGCCGAAAAGACCACCTACCTGGATAACATCCTCCAGTCCGCCATCGACTACGGCATCATCGCCGTGGGCCTCGACCAGAGGGTCACCTATTTCAACCCCGGCGCCGAGCAGATCTTCGGCCTCCGGTCCGCCACGGTTCTGGGCCGGGACCTCTCGTCCCTGCACGGCGGCCAGGGACCGGTCATGTCCCGGATCCATGGGGTGCTGGGCATTCTCCACAATGGCGAGCGCTCTGCCTTCCTCATCGAGCGGCAGCGGGCCGGCGGCAAGCAGCATCTCAGTGCCCGGGCCTCAGCGATCATCGACCGGCAGGGGAAGATCACCGGCTACGTGCTCATGGTCCACGACATCACCGAGCGGAAGCTGGCCGAGGAGGCGCTCCGGAAGGCCCATGACGAGCTGGAGCTGCGGGTGGCCGAGCGGACCGAGGAGCTGGCCAAGACGGTGAGCGGCACCGTGGAGGCCATGGCCCTGATCGTCGAGATGCGCGATCCTTACACAGCGGGCCACCAGCAGCGGGTAGCCAACCTGGCCGCCGCCCTGGCCCTGAAGCTGGGCTTCGATTCCCATCGGGTGGAGGGGGTCCACATGGCCGGGGTGCTGCACGACATCGGCAAGATCCGGGTGCCGTCCGATATCCTCTGCCATCCGGGCCGGTTGTCCGCCGCTGAGCTGGCCATCCTCAAGCCCCACCCGGAGATCGGCTTCAACATCCTCAGGGGCATCGAGTTCCCCTGGCCCCTGGCCGAGACGGTGCGCCAGCACCACGAGCGGCTGGACGGCTCCGGCTATCCCCACGGGCTGACCGGCGAGGGGATCCAGCCGGCGGCCCGGATCCTGGCCATTGCCGATGTGGTGGAGGCGCTCTCCTCCCATCGCCCGTACCGGCCAGCCCTGGGCCTGGATCGGGCCCTGGCGGAGATCAGCGCCGGCCGCGGCAGCCGCTACGACGTCCAGGCGGTCGACGCCTGTCTCTCCCTGTTCCTGGAGGACGGCTACACCTTTCCGGAGCACCGCCGGGACAGCGGGCTGACGTTCATGGGTGGCGGGGGGCCGGCGACGGCCGACGACCGGGTGCTGGCCGGCCCGGATCCGCAGCTGTTGGCGGCGGCACCGGCACGGCGGCCGGCGCCGCAGGGCTGATCTAGACGATCAAGAACCGCCGCATGCGGATGCTCATGAGGATGCCCAGGCCCATGAGGGTGGTGAGTAGGGAGGAGCCGCCGTAGGAGACCATGGGCAGGGGGATGCCCACCACCGGCAAGAGGCCCAGGACCATGGCCAGGTTGATGAAGGCCTGCCAGAAGAGGAGGGTGACGATGCCGAAGGCCAGAAGCACCCCAAACTTGTCCTTGGCGTGGAGGGCGATGTTGAGGCCCCAGAGGATGAGGAAGAAGTAGCAGCCCAGGAAGACGAGGGAGCCGACGAAGCCCCATTCCTCGCCCCAGACCGAGAAGGCGAAGTCGGTGTGGCGCTCGGGCAGGAAGTCGAGATGGCCCTGGGTTCCCTGCAGCCAGCCCTTGCCGAACTTGAGACCGCTGCCCACCGCGATCTTGGACTGCAGGATGTGGTAGCCAGCCCCGGACGGGTCCTGCTCCGGGTCGAGGAAGGTCAGGATTCGCTGGATCTGGTATGGCTTGAGCACGTATTTCCAGGCCACCACCGCTGCCGAGACGGCGCCGCTGGCCAGGACGATGAAGGTGGGCCAGGTCAGCTTCACGAAGAGGGTGATGGAGCCGAAGAGGATGGCCAGCATCATGGCGGTGCCCAGGTCCGGCTGCAGGAGGATGAGGACAAAAGGCAGGCCGGTGAGGGCCATGGGCGCGGCCAGCTCCGGCAGGGTGAAGCCTTTGCCGGTGTCTTTGCGGAAGTAGTAGCTGGCCAGGGTGATCACCAGGGCCAGCTTGGCCGGCTCCGAGGGCTGGAGGCGGAAGATGCCGAGATCGATCCAGCGCTGGGAGCCGGAGACGGTCTTGCCCATCACCGCGGCCAGGACCAGGGCGAAGACCACCGCCAGGTACAGGACCGGCGCGTACTTGCCCAGAAGCCGGTAGTCGAGGCCCATGAGGAGGACAAAGAAGCCCAGACCCACCAGGGTGTAGGAGAGCTGCTTGAGATAGACCGGCGTGCCAGCATGGCCGCCGTAGCCGGCGCTGTAGAGGTTGGCGATGCCCAGGCCGATCACCGCCAGGACCGCGACCAGGAGCACCCAGTCGAAGTTCAGAAGCAGGCGCCTATCGAACCGCAGCGTCGGCCACTTGCTGTGCACGGCTGTCCACCTCTCTGGCTTCGGGAATGTTGAAATAGGCCTTGAGCACCGCATTGGCCACCGGCCCCGCCGCCGAGCCACCGTGGCCGCCGTGCTCGACCAGGACCGCCACCGCGATCTCGGGCTTGTCGACCGGCGCGAAGCAGACGAACCAGGCGTGGTCCCGGTACTGGAGGGGCACGTCCTTCTCGGCGGTCTCCTTGTAGCGGGCCAGACGCACCACCTGGGCGGTGCCGGTTTTGCCGCCCACCACCACCTCCTTGAGACGGGCCGCGCTGCCGGTGCCCCGCGGCTCGTTGACCACCCCCGCCAGGGCCTTCTTCACCAGCTCCAGCTGCTTGGGTGTAAACGGTGCTCGGCCATCGATGATCGGGGTGAAGCTCCGCAACGGCTGGCCGTCGGGGCCTTTGACCATCTCGATGAACTGGGGGCGGTAGAGGGTGCCGCCGTTGGCCACCGCGGCCATCATCCGGCACAGCTGCAAGGGGGTGACGAGGTCAAAGCCCTGGCCGATGGCGATGGAGAGGGTCTCGCCCTCCTGCCACGGCACCTTCTTGGCGCGGGCCTTCCAGGCAGCAGTCGGGATAAGGCCTGGCTTTTCGTTCTCCAGGTCGATCCCGGAGAGGAGCCCGAGGCCGAGGCTGTTGGCGTATTTGGCCAGGGCATCCACCCCCACCTTCAGGCCCACCTGGTAGAAGTAGACGTCACAGGACTGGACCAGGGCATCGTGCAGGCTGACCTGGCCGTGGCCGCCCTTCTTCCAGCAGCCGTACGAGCGGTTGCCGAAGTACAGGGAGCCGCCGCAGAAGAAGGAGGTCTCGGGGGTGATGACACGCTCTGCCAGGCCGGCCAGTGCGGTCACGATCTTGTAGGTGGAGCCGGGCGGGTACTGGCCCTGGATCGTCTTGTTGAGGAGCGGGCGCAGGGGGTCCTGCTGGAGGCTGTCCCACTTGGGGCGGGAGATGCCGCCCAGGAAGTCCGCCAGGGTCAGGCCCGGGGCCGAGGCCAGCGCCAGGAGGCGGCCGCTGTTGACGTCCATGGCCACCACCGCCCCGGCCCGGTCGGCCATGGCCCGCTCGGCAGCCAGCTGCAGGTCGGCGTCCAGGGTCAGGACCAGGTCGTTGCCCGCCACTGGCAGACGCTCGTCCACCAGGCGCTGCAGGTTGCCGTGCACATCCACCTCCAGGTAGCGCTTGCCCTTTTCGCCCCGGAGATAAGGCTCCTGAAGCTTTTCCACCCCCATCTTGCCGATGAGGTCCCCGGGCTCGTAGCCGTCGTCCCCGTGCTGCTCCAGCTCCTTCTGGCTGATCTCGGCCAGGTAGCCGATGAGGTGGGAGGCCATGTCCCCGTACAGGTACTCCCGGCGGGGCACCACCTCCACCTGGCTGCCTGGCAGCTCGAAGCGGACGTTCTCCACATGCACCAGGGTCGGCCAGTCGATGTTCTCCTTGAGCCGCACCGGCAGATGCCGGGGATCATCGGCGGCATCCCGGATCCGGTCCAGGAGGACTGAGACATCCTCTCCCAGCACCCGGGACAGGTGCTTGATGACCGCGTCGGGATCCTCGGCATCCTCCCGGTTCCAGACCACGTTGAAGCAGGGCTGGTTGGTGACGATCTTGCGGCCCTTGGCGTCGAAGATCGTCCCCCGGGGCGCCATCACAGTGTGGGCGCGGATGCGGTTGCGGCGGGCCAGGTCGGCGAACTCGTCCCCTTTGTGGATCTGGAGGAACCAGAGGCGGGCGATGAGGATCGCCAGGCCGGTGATGACCACCACTGTGGCGATGTCCAGCCGCTTCTTGAGGAGCTCCAGCTCGATCTCCTCGGCCTTGTTGATGGTGAGTCGTCTCATGGGCGGAGGGTGTTGCGGCCCTTGGGACGCCCGATCACGAGCAGGCGGTCCAGGATGCGGAAGAGGGGAATGGCCAGGAGCCCCACCACCGCCGCTTGCAGGCCGGTGGCCAGCCAGGACCAGGCAAAGAGGCTGTCGGCGGCCAGCACCAGATGGAAGAGATAGAGGCCGCCGTTGACCGCCAGGGCGGAGGCCGCCGCCACGGGCAGCACCAGAAACGGGGATTCCACCAGCAGGTGCGGGGAGCAGAGCTTGAACAGGCAGAAAAGGCCCAGGTAGACGATGGGGTAGAGGCCGGAAAAGACCCCGGAGTAGATATCCGTGACCAGGCCCAGAAGCAGCACCAGGAGCGCCCCGGGCAACGGGTCCAGGCGCAGGCCGCAGAAGGTGACGAGGGCGGACAAGGGCTCCGGCCGGCCGCAGGCCGCCGGCAGGAGGGGCAAAACGCTGGTGGCCACGGCCAGACAGAGGAGGCCGAGGAGAAAGAAGCCCAGGTACACCACGACCGCTACTCGGCCAGGGGGTTTTTCTTGAGGATGATGATCACGTGCTCCAGCCCGGCGAAATCCACGGCCGGCACCACCTCGATGGCCTGGAACATGCCGGCCGAGTTGTTGACGACCCGGGTCACCCGGCCCACTGGCAAGCCCTTGGGAAAGATGCCGCCCATGCCGGAGGTGACCACGGAATCGTCCGCCTGGACATCGGTGCTCTTGAGCACGTAGTGGAGATCCAGGAGATTCGGCTCGCGGCCCTTGATCATACCCTGGATCCGGGAGCGCTGCACCAGAGCGTCAATGGCGCTGTTGGGGTCGTTGGCCAGGAGGACCTTGGCGTAATGGGGCGAGGCGTTCATGATCTGCCCGACCACCCCCTCCGGCGCGACCACCGGCATCCCCTTTTGCACCCCGTCGCTGGCGCCCCGGTCGATGATGATGGTCCGGAACCACAAGGAGGGATCCCGGCCAATGACCCGGGCGGTCAGGCTGGGGTCCTCCAATGATTCCTTGAGGTCCAGGAGCTTGGCCAGGCGGACGTTGGTGGCCACGGCCTCCCGGTACTCGGCGGTCAGGGCCCTGGCCTGGGCCAGGTCCTGCCGCAGCCGCTCGTTCTCCTGTCTGGTCTCGAGGATGGCCAGATAGTCCTGCCAGAAGCTGGTCAGATGGGAGGTCACGCCGGTCAAGCCCGCCTGCACCCGTCCCAGGATCTCCAGGGCCAGCTTCTGCGGGGCGGCCAGCTCCTGTTGCCGGCCGACGTTGGTGACGACAACGATGAACAGCGCGGTGAGGGCCAGCCCGAAGAGGGCGAACCCCAGCGCCTGCCGCCGTTGCTTCGGCTTCTTGCGCATGCGGGAGCTGCCGGCCGGATCCCGGTGGATGATGGCGGGCGACAAGGTGGCAAGGGGTGGATTACCGTGAAAGACGAACTGCAGAATATCCAACAAGGAATTTCGAAGGTTGAAGGGATCGGCAGTTGACGTTTCGGATCAGTTCTGCCGGTTCCTTTTTGCGGTTGGACATTCCTTGTCCGCTATTCGCTGTTCGTTGTTCTTTCGTGCTCAGAGGAGAGATCGGTCATGCCCGTTAGCTGATCATCACCTCACGCAGCACGTGGATGCTGTCGAGAGCGCGGCCGGAGCCGAGCACCACCGAGGACAGGGGGTCATCGGCAATGATGATGGGCAGGCCGGTCTCCTCCCGCAGGCGCTTGTCCAGGTTGCGCAGCAGGGCGCCGCCGCCGGTGAGGACGATACCTTTGTCGACGATGTCCGCGGACAGCTCCGGCGGGGTGAGCTCCAGGGCCATCTTCACCGTCTCGACGATGGCGTCCACCTGCTCGGCGATCGCCCCGGAGATCTCGTGGGAGTTGACGGAGATGGTCTTGGGCACTCCGGACACCAGATCCCGGCCCTTGATGTCCATGGTCTCGAACGGCTCCTCCGGCATGACGTTGCCGATGGTCATCTTGATGACCTCGGCCGTGTGCTCGCCAATGAGGAGGTTGTGACGCCGCTTGATGTGGTTCAAGACCGCCTCGTCCATCTTGTCGCCCGCCACCCGCACCGACTTGGAATAGACGATGCCGGCCAGGGAGATCACCGCCACCTCGGTGGTGCCACCGCCGATATCGACAATCATGTTGGCGGTGGGCTCGGTGATGGGCAGCCCGGCGCCGATGGCCGCCGCCATCGGCTCCTCGATGAGGTAGACCTCCCGGGCGCCTGCCGACTCGGCCGACTCCCGGACCGCCCGCTTTTCCACCTGGGTGATGCCGGAAGGGATGCTGATGATGATCCGGGGGTGCACCAGGGTGCGGCGGTTGTGCACCTTCTTGATGAAGTAGGACAGCATCGCCTCGGTGACCTCGAAATCAGCGATGACCCCGTCCTTGATGGGCCGGATGGCGACGATATTGCCGGGGGTGCGCCCCAGCATCATCTTCGCCTCTTTGCCCACGGCCAGGACCTTGTTGGCACGGCTGTCCCGGCGAACCGCCACCACGGAAGGCTCCCGCAGGACGATACCCCGGCCTTTGACGTAGACCAGGGTATTGGCGGTGCCAAGGTCGATGGCCAGATCAGTGGAGATCCAGCCCAGGATAAGATTGAGGGGCGAAAACATAATGGATTCCTTGGACGAGCGCTTTTCAGATATTGCGGGCTCGGGACAGGGGGAGAAGACGAAGGCCGGCCGGGATCACTGCCAGGGGGGTGGCCGGAGAGGCACCGCCTCGCCGCCGGCAGGGCGCTGGGCCGCGCCCCCTGCGACGAACGGATGCCCGCGGGCAGACTGTCAAAACGGCGCTACCTTACCAGACTGGCCCGGGCTTGGCAAGGGTGGTGGCAACCGGGTTCGGAAAGGGCTTGACACCTCGCCGGCCCCATGGTAAAAATCACGGCTCGTTTGCCGTCGTTCTTTGAGTTGATCGCGTGGGGCTATAGCTCAGCTGGGAGAGCGCTTGAATGGCATTCAAGAGGTCGGCGGTTCGATCCCGCCTAGCTCCACCAAAGGATACGTTCTATATGCGGCGCCCGGGTGGGTGCCGCGCCATCAGGGAGCTGACAGAAGGGGACCTGGGCAGATTACCGGGCCCCTTTTGCTGTTTCCCGACAACACTGCAGGCAGAAGGGAGCATCGCAATGCGCAACACCGGTACCGTGAAGTGGTTCAATGACAGCAAGGGGTTCGGGTTCATCACGCCGGATGGCGGGCAGAAGGACTGTTTCGTCCATCACTCGGCGATCCGGTCGGAGGGCTTCAGGTCCTTGGTCGAGGGCGAGCGAGTGGAGTTCGACATCGTCCAGGGCCAGAAGGGCCCGGCGGCGGAGAATGTCGTCAAAGTGGGCCGCTGAGAACAGCCGGCCTTGATCGCGTCATCGAGGTGGGGCTGTCTCCAGCTGCGGCTGGAGACAGCCCTCTTTTTTTGCCCGGAGTCCTGGACGGCTGGCCGGCCGCTCCACGGGTGGGTCCGGGCTGAACCGGGCCGAGGAGGACCCCATGGCCAAGAGCACGCGCCCCTTAAGCCACAAGCGGGATCGGGAAAGGGCGAGGCGGGAGAAGCAGAAGGACAAGGAGACCCGCCGCCTGGAAGCCAAAGAGCGGCGAGCCACGGCTACGCCGCGACAGGACGGGGAGGACCCGGACATCGCCGGCATCGTGCCCGGTCCCCAGCCCCTGCCGCCGCAGTTTCACGGCACCCCGCCGGAGGATGAGTAGCGCTCCTTGTCTTCATCCAGGACCCGGCGGAGCGCCTCTCCCAGCTCCCGCGCCAGGAGCGGCTTGCGGAGCACCGTCCGGATGCCCGCCTGCCGTACCAGCCCCGGGTCCAGGCCCTCGCTGAAGCCGGTGCACAGGACCACCGGCAGGCCTGGCCGGCGGGCCAGCACCTGCCGGGCCAAGTCGAGACCGGTGCAGCCCGGCATCGTCTGATCGGTGAGCAGGCAGTCGAAACGCTGCGGGGCGGCCTCGAAGGCGGCCAAGGCCGCAACGCTTCTGGTGTGCACCGTCACCTGATAGCCCAGCTGTTCCAGGATCCTGCCTTCCAGGCCGGCGACCGCCGGCTCGTCATCCACCAGCAGCACCCGCTCCCGGCCGCCCGGGCATCCCAAATGGTCCCGGCCCTCGTCCCCGATCTCCTCCTCGACCCGGGGCAGGAGAACAGTGAAGATGGCCCCCCCTTCCGGTGCATTGGCCACGGTGACCGTGCCACCCAGGTTGGTGACGATGCCGTGGGAGACCGCCAGCCCCAGGCCGGTGCCCTCGCCCTGGGCCTTGGTGGTGAAATAGGGCTCGAAGATCCGATCGATGATGGCGGCGTCGATGCCCGGGCCGGAATCGGTCACGAGCAGGCGCACGTACGGCCGGGGGGCCAGCTCGGGGTCGCCGCGGGTCGCGCGGGCTTGGAGATCGACGCGACTCAGCTCCACGGCCAGGATGCCGCCTCTCTCCCGCATGGCCTGGTAAGCGTTGGTGCACAGGTTCATGAGCACCTGGTGGATCTGGACGGGATCGGCCAGCACCGTGCCGGCCCGGGCCTCGATGTTCTGGCGCAGGGTGATGGTGCTGGGGATGATGGCGCGGAGCAGCTTCAAGACCTCCTTGACCACCAGATGGATCTGCAAGGGCTTGTGCTCCACCTCGGCCTGGCGGCTGAAGGCGAGGATCTGCTGCACGAGATCCTTGGCCCGCTGGCCGGCTTGCACCACCTGCTCCACATCGTCCCGGATCGGGCTGCCCTGGGGCAGGGCCGAGCGGGCCAGGTCGCTGTAGCCGAGAATGGCCGACAGGATGTTGTTGAAGTCGTGGGCGATGCCGCCGGCCAGGGTGCCGATGGCCTCCATCTTCTGGGCCTGGCGCAGCCGGGCCTCCAGGGCCGCCTGCTCGGTCTCCAGCTGCCGGGCCCGGCTGAGATCCTCCACCACCTCGATGAAGCCGGTGGGCCGACCCCCTGGGTCGATGACCGGAAAGGCCCGGATCCGCACGGCAACACGGCTGCCATCCGGCCGCACCCCTTCCCGCTCCGCCTCCTGCGGCTCGCCGGAGGTCATGGCCGCTGTGCCGGGGCAGCCGTCGCAGACCGTCGGCCGGCTCTCGAAGGCCTCATGGCAGGGCTGGCCCACGAACGAGCGGGCATCCCGGCCGAACAGCCGGCCCTGGGCGGCATTGGTCATGACGATCCGGTGCTGGGGATCGATCAGGGTGATGCCCAGGTCGATGTTCTCCACCAGGATCCGGTAGCGCTCCTCGCTGGCGGCCAGGGCCGCCTCGGTGCGCTTGCGGCTGATCACCTCGGCCACGACGCTGGCCGCCGCCAGGAGGGTCTCTTCCACCCGGCGGTCCCGGCGGGCGCCGGCCTCGGTGTACACGGTGAAGACGCCGAGGAGCGACCGGTCCCGGGCCAGAATCGGCACGCAGTAATGGCCGTGGGGGTGGATGCCCGGGTAGGCGATCTCGTGCTGCTGGTCGAGGTCGTCGGTGAAGATCACCTCGCGGCTGGCCGCGGCCCGGCCGCACAGGCACCGATCGAAGGGCAGCCGATCGCACCGGGACACGAGGGGCGGCGCCAGGCCGCACTGCGCCTTCATGACCAGGGTCGGGGACGCCTCATCCTTGAGGAAGATGGCACCCCGGGGCTCCAGGGCCAGCCAGGGGAAGGCGGTCAGGGCCGCGATCAGCTGCGCCAGGCACTTCTCCAGGGGGGCGTCCTCCAGGGCCAGATGCAGGAGGCGGTTCAACACTATCTGGGCCTGGTGGCTGCGCCGGAGCTCCTCTTCGGCCAGGCCCTTGGCCCGCCGGCCCGTGGCCTCCTGGATCTCCCGGCGCACGGCCGGCAGCAGCCGGCCGAGCCGGTCCTTGGCCACGAAGTCCCGGGCCCCGGCCCGCATGCTGGCAGTCACCGTGCCCTCGTCCGCCCGCCGGGCCACCGCGATGGCTGGCAGATCCAGCCGCCGCTTCCGGAGCAGGGCCAAGGCATAGCGCCAGGGGGAGCCGGCAAAGGCGCAGTCCACCAGCATGAGCTCCCAGGGCCGCTCCTCCTCCAGGGCCTCGGTCACGGCGGTGGCGGTCGCGGCGAGCCGCCAATCCACGTCGAAGCCGCCGGCGGTGAGCCTTTCCACCAGCAAGGCCGCCTCCTCCGGCGACTGATCGATGATGAGCACGCGCAAAGGCAGGGCCATGGGCCAAGGGCTCCTGGGATCAGGGACAGCGGGGGCGCAGCTCCCTGGTGTCATGGTAGTCCAGGACCGGGGAATCCACAAGGCAGGTTCGCCGGCGCCTGGTCCCGGCAGTCCGGACCGTCTGTGGCATAACAGCGATGCGCCCTGGCACCACGGGGGTAGAGGAGCCATCCCGCCCACCTGGCTGCTCGCCAACGCCAGGCCATGGCGGGCCGGCCTGGGGAACCGCTGCCGGCCGAGATTGCGGTGTTCATTCTGGTGGAGCGCATCCGCCATCCCAACCTCAGCTTCCTTCGCCCTGCTCAAGCTGCCATGGCTGTACGACCAGGCGGTGCGGCGGAATTGCCCGCCCCCCTGACGGGCCCAACGCCGGGCCGCTCCTCGGCTTGTGCCGGCCCTGGCAACCGGGTATATTGGCCCTGCCTCAGGGAGGGCCGTCACCGGTTTTTTCTGTCGGCAGAAGCCTCTGCTGGTAGTCCAGCCACGGCCTTCTTCCCCCAGCAGAGGCTTCCCTCTGGTCACCCCTGCGGGCTTTGGCCCCGGAGCTGTGCTCGTGATGACCCAGCCTGCCAAGATCGTGGTCCCCGGCCAGGAGCCGGCAGCCAAGCCGGTCTCCGAGGAGGCCATCCTCAAGGTGGCCAAGGAGATCGTTGTCAAGTTCATCGAGGTGGGCCGCCTGTCCCCCCCCAACTTCGACGAGACCTTCCGCAGCGTCTACGAGACGGTGGCCTCCGCCGTCCGCGCTTCCCGCCAGCCGTGACCCTTGCCCCGGAGCTGAACCGGGTGCCGGACGGCATCCGGCACATCCATGTGATGGGCATCTGCGGCACCGGCATGGCCGCCCTGGCCGGTCTTCTTCAAGAGGCCGGCTTTGTGGTCACCGGCTCCGATACCGCCACCTACCCGCCCATGAGCCTCTTTCTGGCGGAAAAGGGCATTCCGGTGGCCGAGGGCTACCGGGCCGCCAACCTCGATCCCCGGCCCGACCTGGTGGTGGTGGGCAATGTCATCCGCGCCACCAACCCGGAGGCGCAGGCCCTGGCCGCACTGGCTGTTCCTTATCTGTCCATGCCCCAGGCCCTGGGCCATTTTTTCCTGGCGGGTGCCAGATCCCTGGTGGTGGCCGGCACCCACGGCAAGACCACGACCTCGTCGCTTCTGGCCTCGGTTCTGCACCATGCTGGGCTTACGCCCGGCTTTCTCATCGGTGGCCTGGTGCAAGGCTTCGGCGCCAACCACGCCCTGGGGGGCGGCCAGTATTTTGTGGTGGAAGGGGACGAGTACGACACCGCCTTCTTCGACAAGGGGCCGAAGTTCCTCCATTACCGGCCCGGGATTGCCATCCTCACCAGCATCGAATTCGATCACGCCGACATCTACGCCGACCTGGCGGCGGTGGAGGCCGCCTTCCGGCGGCTGGTGGGCATCCTGCCGGCGGACGGTGGCCTGGTGGCCTGGGGGGATGACCCCAAGGTGCGGGCCGTGGCGGCTGGCGCTCTCTGTCCGGTGGAGCTCTACGGAGAAGGGCCGGCCAACGATTGGCGACTGGCCGCGGTGGAGCCCCAGGGCACCGGCAGCCGCTTTGCGGTGGAGCACCGGGGACAGGCGTACGGCACCTTTGTCCTGCCCATGCCCGGTCGCCACAACGCCGCCAACGCCCTGGCGGTGATCGCGGTCCTGCACCGGCTCGGCCTGGCGCCTGAGGCCATTGCCGCCGGCCTGGCCAGCTTTGCCGGGGTGCGGCGGCGCCAGGAGGTGCGGGGCACCGAGGCCGGGGTGACGGTGATCGACGATTTCGCTCATCATCCCACCGCGGTGCGGGTCACCCTGGCCGGCCTGCGCCAGGCTTACCCGGGCCGGCGCCTGGTGGTGGTCTTCGAGCCCCGCACCAACACCAGCCGCCGCAACATCTTCCAGGCCGAGTATGCCGCTGCCTTCGGCGATGCCGACCGGGTTCTCCTCCGGGAGCCGCTGCCGATGGACGGCCTGCCGGCCAGCGAGCGCTTCTCCTCGGCCCGCCTGGCCGCCGATCTGGCCGCCGCCGGCCAGCAGGCGGCGAGCTTCGCCGATACCGGCGCCATCCTCGCCGATCTGGGCACCACGCTCCGGCCAGGTGACCTGGTGGCCATTCTCTCCAACGGCGGCTTCGACAACATCCACCAACGGCTCCTGGCCCAGCTGCGGGCCCAGGCCGCGTCCTTCTGTCCGCCGGCCTGAGGCCGGCTTCTCCCTGCCCGTTCTTCCCGCCTCCCCCCGGCCGGCCCCGCATCGGGGGGGGCTTCTTCCCCTCGGCTTTCCGCTCGTCCGTTCGGCCGAGCCGCGGCGTCACCTGCCACAGCTCCAACGCCCTGCCGGGCACGGGCCTGTCCGGCATCTCCCCATACGGCCGACGTGCTCCGGCGCGAGGGACGGATCAGGGAGCCGTTCCGCAGCAATGCCCGGGCCGGCCGCACCACCTCGACACCCGCCGGTGGTTCTGGCAGGGTTGGGCAATCGAGCGGGGCAAGTGGCGCGCTCGCCCGTCTTCCCCTGCTAAATGGGGGAGAAAGGGCGCCCAAGAGGCCTCACCTTCAGTCAACGGCATTGGGAGGCAGGCCCCTCGTCCGATTGACAAACTCAGCCTCCGGGTTATACCCTGTAATACATATTTGCCAGGAGGATCTTCCATGTTGGCAATCCGATTGGAAAAGGAGCTTGAACAAGAGCTCGACCTGTTGGCCAGAGCCAAGGGCCGCAACCGCAGTGCCGTGGTTCGTGAAGCGATTGTCCGTTATCTTGAGGACAACGAGGACCTTGAGCTGGCCAGGCGGGCAATCGCCGAAAGCAGCGGCAGCAGAAGCTTGCGGGATTTGAGGAAAGAGCTTGGCCTGGACGGTTGAGATCAGCAGTTTTGCTGAAAAACAACTGCGCAAGCTCGACCATCCGGTCCAACAGCGCCTTCTGGACTGGCTGGATGATCGCATTGAAGGGTGCAAGAACCCCAGGCACTTCGGTGAGCCGTTGCGTGGAGATTTGGCCGGCTTGTGGCGCTACCGGGTAGGAGATTTCCGGATCATCTGCGAAATTCAGGAAGAGCGGCTCGTGGTTCTGGCCCTGGCCGTCGGCCATCGCCGGGAGATCTATCATCGTCAGACATGACGGCTTCGCAACCCGCCACGGCGTCCCCCTGGCTTGCCTCCTTCTCCTGGTACCGCTGGGCGGCGCGCTGCCCTCACCCCAAGAGCCTCTCCCCAGGATTGCCAGGAGGATCCGTTTCCCCGGCTGGTTGGTCCAGGGCCAGTGCGGCACGCAGCGCGGGGAGCAGGCAGGGAATCTCTTCGGTGATCGTCCGCCGTCCCTGAACAAAGCGAACGGCGTCCTCCATGGCTTCGACCATGTGCTGGAGTCGGGCGCGGTCCTCAGGCCTCATACCACACTTCCGCCTGTTTCAGGACGTCTGCCCGGAAATACCGGCTAAGGTCCTCAGGGGTAGGTAGATCGACCCGGGGCCCACCCAGCAGGTCGGCCAGTTCCAGCCCCATCCCCGCCAGGCCGATCAGCCCAGGCTCCTGGTCAACCTCGAACTCCACCAGGAGATCCAGGTCGCTGTCGGTCCGAGCCGAGCCTTTGCTACGGGAGCCGAGCAGGGACAGTCGGCGGATGTGGTGCCGCTGGCAGTAGGCGGCGAGGAGGTCTGGGGGTGGGGGGAGCATGGCGGGTCTGCGCACCCTCATTGAGGGACGGTTCGGAGCCTTGACACGAGTGGCTGCTCCACGTGGGAAGACTATTCGGCGCCTGGGAAGGGTGTCAACCATAAAGAATGCCGCAGCAGGCCGTGGTTAGGAGCAAGGCCGTTGGCGGCGGTGGTCAGCCTTCCGCCAGGCGCCTGGCGATGGCGCGGCCGGCCAGGATGCCGGAGGCGGAGGCCTGGATGAGGCCCCGGGTGAGGCCGGCGCCGTCGCCCACCGCGAAGAGATTGGCCACCGGCGTTTCCAGTTCCGGGCTCAAGCTCAGGCGGTTGGAGTAGAACTTGACCTCGACGCCGTAGAGGAGGGTGTGGCGGGAGTAGACGCCGGGGGCCAGCTGGTCCATGGCCTCCAGCATCTCCATGATGTTGGCCAGGTGGCGGTAGGGGAAGACGAAGGAGAGGTCGCCGGGGGTAGCGGAGGCCAGGGTGGGGCGGGTGAGCGACCGGGAAAGCCGCGCCCGGGTGGAGCGGCGGCCGGCCAGCAGATCGGCCAGGCGCTGGACAATGACCCCGTTGCCCAGGAGGTTGGCCAGGTGGGCGATGTCCTGGCCGTAGACGATGGGCTCCCGGAAGGGCTCGGTGAAGGCGCTGGAGACCAGGATCGCGAAGTTGGTGTTGGGGCTGCGGCGATCGGCAAAGGCGTGGCCGTTGACGGTGACGAGCCCGGCACTGGCCTCCTGCACCACCTCGCCGTACGGGTTCATGCAAAAGGTCCGCACCCGGTCATCGAAGCGCTTGGAGTGATAGACGAGCTTCACCTCGTGGCTGAGGTCGGTAAGGGCCTTCAGGACCACGGCCGGCAGCTCCACCCGCACGCCGATATCCACCGGCCCGGCCGCCGTGGGGATGCCCAAGGTCTGGGCCTGGGCCTTCATCCAGGCGGCACCGGCCCGGCCCGGCGCCGCCACCACATAGCGGCTGCCCAGCACCTCGCCATCGGCCAGCTCCACGCCCTGGATGCAGCCGGCCTCGGCGACCAGTCTGGCCACCGGACAGCCGGTGCGCACCTCCACCCATTCGCCCACCGACTGCCGCATCCGGCCCAGCACCGTCAGGCAGTTTTCGGTGCCGATGTGGCGAATCCGGGAGGGGATGAGCTCCAGCCCAGCCAGCCGCGCCCGGTCGCCCAGTTCCTCGATGGCTGGCGAGAGATCCCCGAACAGCCGGTCCGGAGCACCGTGCTCCACATAGAGCCGGTCGGCCTGGGCCAACAGCGCGGTCAGGGCGTCCGGCGGCACCAGATCGGCCAGGGAGCCGCCCAGGGCCGGCGACAGGGTGAGCTTGCCGTCGGAATAGGCGCCGGCGCCCCCCCAGCCGCACAGGATGCCGCAGTCCGCTCCCCGCTGGCGCTCATGGATATCCGGGCCTTGCTCCAGAAGGAGGATCCGGCCGCCGCCAAGCTCGGCCAGGGTCAGGGCGGTGAAGATGCCGGCCGGGCCGGCGCCGACGATGATGACGTCGTACACTAAGGGGCCTCCTCAGGAAGGGATGCCGGTCTTACCAGGGGCAGGGGGGAAGGGCCGGGATGCCGGCGCCGAACCGGTCGTCCCTGCCCGGCTCGCCGGCATCGCGGCTGATTTCCACCAGGAGGTCCGCCAGGCCCTCCGGGGTGAGATCCGTCTGGCCTCGGGACAACAGCACGGCCGCCAGGCCGGAGACCAGGGCGGTGGCTGCCGACGTGCCGCTGAAGAGCACCAGCTGGTCCTCGACCCAGGCGGCGTTGACGCCAAAGCCCGGGGCGACCAGGTCCAGGTCCTGGCCCTGATTGGAATAGGGGACGTGGGCACCCTTCGCATCGACGGCGCCCACCGCCACCACCTCCGGGGAGCGGGCAGGATAGAGGACAGCGCTGCCACCGTCGTTGCCCGCCGCCGCCACGACCAGAGCGCCCTGGGCGCTGGCATAGCGGATGGCCTCCTGGAGGACGGGGGGGTAGCCGTAGCCGCCCAGGCTGAGGTTGATGATCTGGGCGCCGGCGTCAGCGGCCGCCGTGATCCCCTTGGCCAAGGTGAAAACATCGCCGACGCCGTTGGCATCCAGAACCCGGATGTCCAGGATCTCGGCCTGGGGGGCCATGCCCGGGGCCAGGGGATGGCTGCCGGCGATCAGGCTGGCGATGGCTGAGCCGTGGCCGGCGTAGTCGCCCGCTGCCGCCGCCTGGTCGCCCAGCAGATCCAGGGATCTGATCCGCGCCGACGCCAGGGTGGGATGAGGCCGGATGCCGGTGTCCAGCACCGCCACCGTGACGCCACTACCTTGCCCGGGGCAGGCGGGGTCGGCTCCCAGCCATTCCGGCGCCGTGTCCCCGAAGGGCTGCAGGGAATCCACGTCTACGTCCGGAGGGGGCGGCGGCCGATCCGGGGCCGAGATCCGGAAGTTGCCGGCCAGCTCAAAGGGCCCGGTGCTGCCGGCCAGGGCCGCCTCCAGCTGGGCGCGGCTGCCCCGCACCCGCACCGCCAGAAGACCGTCCAGCCGATCCACCGCCACCAGTCCCAAAGCAGCCGCCCGGGCCAGGAAGGCCTCCAGGTCGGCCTGGCTGGCGAAACGGACGATCCACTCTCCGGGGATCCGGCCCGGCGCCCTTTCCTCCCGGCCGATGCCGGCCCGCTGCTGGATACGGTGGGCGGTGGGCGGAGCGTCCTCTCCAGGGCCCAAGCCTTTCTCCGGCCGCTCCTCGCCCGTCCCAGCTGCAGAGCCAGCTCCGCCCCCTGCGGGACGTGACCGGTCACCCCGAAGGGCGCTGCCATCCTGCCGGCCTGGCGGCGGGGTCAGGAAGAAGAGGACCAGGCCCAGGAGGGCCACGGAAAGGATCATGACTTCGAAGAGGCGGCGCATGGACGGCATTCTACCATGGTGGAGGCAAAAGGGGGCGCCTGGCCTCGGGCCACAACGGGCATCGAGGATGAATTGTTTTCAGCAGTCAGCCCATGGAGAGCCCGGCCAGGACGCTCCATGGCCGGGCCGCTGCCCGCCAGCCGGCACCGGCCGCGGCCTGGCGGGGATGAGCCTTTCTGAATCATCATTCAGTATTTCCTTGACAACCCTGATTGCATGCATTAAGAAACCCGGAACGCTGCCGCCCATGAACAACCCTTTTCCAAGGAGTGCGCGCCGTGCAGCAAACCGCTCTTTATGACCACCTCTTCGTGGTGGCCTTCTTCCTGGGCGGGCTGGTCTTTGCGATCGGCCCCTTCATCATCGCCAACCTCCTGGCCCCCCGAGGCATCCGCCCCAGGACGCTGCAGATCTACGAATGCGGCATGGACCCCATCGGGCCCGCCTGGATCCGCTTCGGCATCGTCTACTACCTGTATGCCCTGATGTTCATCGCCTTCGATGTCGACGTCCTTTACCTCTTTCCGGTGGCCCTGACCTACAAGGAGGTCGCCGGGATCCGGTCCCTGGTGGAGATCGTCATCTTCGTCGGCATCCTGTCCCTGGCCATCGTCTATGCCTGGAAGAAGGGAGTTTTCACGTGGGAGCGCAAAACCTACACTCGCCAGTAATCCAGTTCGCGGCTGTGGACAAGGTCCTGGCCATCGGCCGGGCCAATTCCCTGTGGCCTATGACCTTTGGCCTTGCCTGCTGCGCCATCGAGATGATGGCCACCGGTGCCTGCCGTTTCGACATCGACCGTTTCGGGGCCGGGGTTTTTCGCCCCTCCGCCCGGCAGGCGGACGTGATGATCGTGGCCGGCACCATCAGCCGCAAGATGGCACCGGCCGTCCAGACCCTCTATGACCAGATGCCCGAGCCCAAGTGGGTCATCGCCATGGGCAACTGCGCCATCTCGGGTGGCCCCTTCGTCTTCGAAGGCCAGTACGGCATCGTTGAGGGGGCGGACAAGTTCCTGCCGGTGGATATCTACATCCCTGGCTGCCCGCCGCGGCCAGAGGCCCTCCTGGAGGGCATCATGGCCCTGGAAGAGAAGATTACGGGCCATCGCCGGTGGCCCCGGGTGGAGGCCGTCTGACATGCTGCGCGACAAGGCCCGGGCCGCCCTGGCGGCCATCACCCCGGAAGGGGTCCAGGAGACCGATTACAAGGCCAAGGGCTACCACGTGGACGCGGCGGTGGCGGTGGACCAGGTGCTCGCCGCGGTCAAGGCGGTGGACGGGCTGGGCTTCTTCCTGGAGGATGTCTGCGGGGTGGACTGGCTGGCCGCCGGGGAGATGGAGGTGGTCTACCACTTCGCCCATGTCCAGGAGACCTGCCGGGTGGTGATCCGCACCCGGGCTCCCCGGGACAACCCGGAGGTGCCCAGCATCTCCGGCATCTACCCCGGTGCCAACTGGCACGAGCGGGAGACCCATGACTTTTTCGGCATCCGCTTTGCGGGCCATCCCTACCTGGTGCCGCTGCTCCTGCCCGAGGATGCCGATTTCCATCCCCTCCGGAAGGATTTCAAAGGACTGAACGGATGAGCCCCCTCGCCCACGTCACTCCGAGCTTCCAGAAGGAGACCTTTGTCCTCAATCTCGGTCCCCAGCACCCGAGCACCCACGGCGTGCTCCGGGTCAAGCTGGTGATGGACGGCGAGTACATCGCCGAGGCCGAGCCGGTCCTGGGCTATATCCATCGCATGCACGAGAAGATGGGTGAAAACCGCACCTACGCCCAGTTTCTGCCCAATCCGGCACGGATGGACTACCTGTCGGCCCTGTCCTACAACCACGGCCATGTCTGCGCCGTGGAGCGGGCCGCCGGTATCGAGGTGCCACCCCGGGCCGAGTACATCCGGGTGATCACCACCGAGCTCAACCGCATCTCCAGCCATCTGCTGTGGTTCGGGGCCTATGTCCTGGACCTGGGCGGCTTCACCCCGCTCCTCTACGCCTTTGACGACAGGGAGCGGCTTCTGGATCTTCTGGAGATGGTGACCGGTGCCCGGCTCACCTACTGCTACTTCCGCTTCGGCGGCGTGTACAACGACATCGACGAGGAATTCATCGCCGGCACCCGGGAGTTCGTGCAGCGGATGCGCGCCCGGGTGCCCATGTACCACAAGCTGGTGACCACCAACATCATTCTGATCAAGCGGCTCAAGGACATTGGCTACATCAGCCCTGAGACCTGCCGCAAGTACGGGGCCACCGGCCCGGTGCTGCGGGGCTCCGGGGTTTCCTACGATGTCCGGAAGAACGAGCCCTACTCGGTGTACAAGGATTTCGAGTTCAACGTGCCCATCTACTCGGAAGGCGACTCCATGGCCCGCTACATGGTGCGCATGGACGAGATGCTGGAGAGCTGCCGCATCATCGAGCAGGCCCTGGACAAGCTGCCGGACGGACCCTACAAGGCCGAGAAGGTGCCGAAGATCCTGAAGCCGCCCAAGGGCGACATCTATTGTGCGGTGGAGGCGGCGCGGGGCGAGTTCGGCATCCATCTGGTGAGCGACGGCACCAACACCCCATACCGCCTGAAGCTCAGGTCGCCGTCCTTCTCCAACCTGAGTCTCTTTGCCGAGGTCAGCCAGGGCTGCCTGCTTGCCGATGCCATCGCCATCATGGGCAGCCTCGACCTGGTCATCCCGGAGATCGATCGCTAGTCCTACAAGGCCCTGCCCACTGGGGTCGGAGGGTATCGTTGCCCATGAGCTCGCAATTCGAACTGTCCTGGTTGATCGGCGGCCTGGTGGTGGTGCTGGCCTTTGTCGCCCTGAACGCCTCCTTTCTGGTGTGGCTGGAGCGCAAGGTCGCCGGCCACATCCAGGTCCGGATCGGGCCCAAGGAGGTGGGACCCTTTGGCATCCTGCAGTCCTTTGCCGACGGCATCAAGCTCATGAGCAAGCAGCTCATCATACCGCGGGATGCCGACGCCACCCTGTTTCGGGTGGCACCGCTTATGGTCATGACGCCGGCGGTGATGTCCTATGTGGTGCTGCCCTTCTCCGAGAGCCTGGTGGTCCGGGATATCAACGTCGGTATCATCCTCATCCTGGCCTTCGCCTCGGTGACTGTTCTGGGCCTGCTCCTGGCCGGCTGGGGCTCGGCCAACAAATATGCTGTCATCTCGGCGGCCCGCGCCGTTTCGCAGAACCTGGCCTATGAGATCCCCATGCTCATCATCATCATCACCATGGTGATGGTGACCGGTACCATGAACCTCAACGAGATTGTCCGCCAGCAGCCCAACATCCTGCAGTGGTATGTGTTCCGGATCTGGGAAACGCCGCTTGCCCCGATCTCCTTTCTGCTCTTCTTCATCTGCTCCATGGCGGAGACCAACCGCGCCCCCTTCGACATGGTGGAGGCGGAAAGCGAGCTGGTGGCCGGCGCCTTCACCGAATACTCGGGCATGGGCTTCGGTGTCTTCTTCCTGGGTGAGTATGCCAACGTCTTTGTCGGCTGCGCCCTGGCGGTCATCCTCTTCCTGGGCGGCTGGCAGTGCCCCTTCGGGCTCTTCCCCGGCATCCACTGGTTCCTGCTGAAGGTTTACTTCCTGATCTACGTTGTGATGTGGGTCCGCTGGACGTACCCGCGTACCACCTTTTATGGCCTCCTGAATCTGTCGTGGAAGATCCTGATCCCTTACTCCCTGGTGAATCTCCTCCTCACCGCTGCAACGCTCAAGGTGCTCGGGTCATGAGTGGCTACTTCAAAGAGATCATCGACGGCGCCACCAGCCTGGCGGTCGGGCTGGGCATCACCTTCAAGCACATGGTGGGGCCGGTGGTCACGGTCCAGTACCCCCACCAGAGCCTCAAGATGAAGCCCCGCTTCCGGGGCCATATTGAGCTGACCCCGGATCCGGAGACCGGCGAGTCCATCTGCATCGTCTGTGGCCTGTGCCAGAAGGGCTGTCCCTCGGACTGCATCAGCGTCTCGGGCGCCAAGGACGAGGCCACCAAGAAGAAGGTGCTCACCGAGTACACCCTCGACTTCACCAAGTGCAGTCTGTGCGGCCAGTGTGTCGAGAACTGCAAGCCCGGCGCGATCCGCTTCTCCATGGACTACAACCTGGCCAGCCAACGCCGGGAGGACTTCGTCTTCGACCTGGTGAAAAGGCTCAAGGAGCGCAAGCCATGAACCCTGTCCTGCTCTCGGCCGACGGGATGTCCGGTCTCGTCTTTTTGGGGGTGCTGGTGGTGACGGTTGTGGGCGCCATCATTGCCGTCGGCTCAGCTCGCCTGGTGCGCGCGGTGGCCGGCCTGGCCCTCTCGTTCCTGGGGGTGGCCGGCCTCTACTATTATCTGGAGAGCCCCTTCGTGTCGATCATGCAGATCCTGATCTATGTCGGCGCGGTCTGTGTCACCATCGTCTTCGCGGTGATGCTTGCCGACCCCCAGCCCAGGGATGTGGCGGGCTCCGGGCCAGTGACCGCACTCCTGGGGGGCCTGACCGGCCTGGCCCTGTTCGCGGGCCTGGCCCAGCTGGGTGCCCTGACCAACTGGCCAGCGGCGGCGGAGCGGGTGGGGGACGGCTCCATTGAGCGCATTGGCCAGGAGCTCTTGACCAGCTACAGCATGGTGTTCGAGCTCATCTCGGTGGTGCTTCTGGTGGCCATCGTCGGCTCCCTGGTGCTGGCCCGTTCCGGAAGGGGGACCTGAAATGCTGACCCTCGCAGCCAACCTGCAGACCTACCTCATCGTGGGTGCCTTCATGTTTGCCATCGGCATCTACGGTATCATCCACCGCCGCACCCTGATCGGTATGCTCATCGCCTCGGAGCTGATCCTGTCCGGCGCCTCGATCAACTTCATGGCCTTCAACCGCTTCCTGGTGCCGGATCCGGTGTCCGGTCAGGTCTTCACCCTGTTCATCATGGGCATCGCCGCCGCCGAGGCGGCCATCGCTCTGTCGATCATCCTGGCCGTCTACCGCAACTACAAGTCCATCGTCGTTGACGATGTGGCGGAGCTGAAAGGATAGGAGGGAAGGGAGACCGTTATGGAGACCGTCGTATCGCCCGCGCCCGTCTGGGCCCTCCTGACGTCCTTGACCGGCGTCATCGGCATCCTGCTGACCCGCCGGAACGGCAACCTGCGGGAGGGGGTGCACTTTACCGCCGCTGTCGTCAAGTTCGGGATTATCGCCTACTTCATCCTGCCCATTGTCTGGGCCGGCAACCGGGTCGAGTACACCCTGTTCAAGATCCTGCCCGGTCTGTCGGTGACCTTCCGGGTTGACGCCTTCGGCATGGTCTTCGCCCTGGTGGCCTCCTTCCTGTGGATGCTGGCGGTGTGGTACTCCCTGGGCTACATGCGGGGCCTGCACGAGCATGCCCAGACCCGGTTCTCCGCCTGCTTCGCCCTGGCCCTCTTTGGCGCGGTGGGTGGCGCCATGGCCGGTAACATGTTCACCCTGTATCTCTTCTATGAGATCGTCTCGGTGTGCACCTACCCCCTGGTTGCGCATCACCAGGACACCGAGTCGTACGAAGGCGCCAAGAAGTACATCGTCTACCTGACCACCACGGCCAAGGGGATGGTCCTGCCCACCATGGCGCTTCTCTACGTCATGAACGGCCACCTGGAGTTCCCGGACAACATCCGCACCGGCATCATCCCGGCGGATGCCAACCCGCTCCTGGTGACCATCATGTTCGTCTGCTGCATCTTCGGGTTTGCCAAGAACGGCGTCATGCCCTTCCACAACTGGCTGCCTTCGGCGATGGTGGCGCCTACCCCGGTCTCTGCCCTCCTCCACGCGGTGGCCGTGGTCAAGATCGGCGTCTTCTCCACCACCCGGGTGATGCTCTACGTGTTCGGCGTGGACACCATGACCCGCCTCAACCTGGGCATCCCCACCGCCTATCTGGTGTCGTTCACCATCCTCACCGCCTCGATCATCGCCCTGTCCAAGGACAACCTCAAGGCGCGGCTGGCCTATTCCACGGTGAGCCAGCTCTCCTACATCATCCTCGGCGTGGCGCTCCTGACGCCGTCCGGTATCGAGGGCGGCATCGTCCACATTGCCAATCACGCCTTCTCCAAGATCACGCTGTTCTTCTGCGCCGGCGCCATCTACGTGGCCACCCACAAGAAGCAGATCTCGGAGATGAGCGGCCTGGGCCGGGCCATGCCGTTCACCTTCGGCGCCTTCGCCATCGCTTCCCTGTCCATGATCGGCGCGCCGCCAGTGGCGGGCTTCATCAGCAAATGGTACCTGCTCATGGGCTCCTTGGAGGCGCACCAGATCGGCATCCTCCTGGTGCTCCTGAGCTCGACCCTGTTGAACGTCGGCTACTTCGCGCCAGTGGCCTTCAAGGCCTTCTTCGGCGCGCCGCCGGCCGGCGTGGTCTACAACAAGGTGGAGGAGGCGCCGATGGCCATGGTCATCCCGCTGACCGCCACGGCGATCATCTCGGTCATTATGGGTATCTATCCGGACTTCTTCATGCAGTTCATCAAGGCGGTGACCCATGGACTTGGTTAAGCTCATCGACTTCCTGCGCGATCGGCTCAAGACCGTCGTTCTGGTCTGCTACATCGTGCTGGCACTCCTGGTGGTGTGGGATGCCGTCTTTGTGAGCAAGGAGCACGCGCACACCAGCCCCGAGCACTGGCCGGGATTCTGGGCGGTGTTCGGCTTCATCTCCTGCACCCTCATCATCTTTGTCTCCAAGTGGTTCGGCCATCTCGGCATCATGACCCGGGAGGATTACTATGACAAGTGATCTGTGGATCCACCCGACCTTGATCATGGTGGCAGGCGCCCTGCTCCTGCCCCTGGTGCCGAGGCCGGTGAAGAAGATCTTCCTCATGGCGGTCCCCATCGCCTCCTTCGCCGACGTCCTCTACATCCAGTACGCCATGCCCCAGGGCACCTATGGCGTGGTGCAGGTCCTGAACTGGACCCTGACCTTTGGCCGCGTCGACCGGCTGACCCTGGTCTTCGCCCATATCATGAGCCTCATGTGCCTGATCGGCACCCTGTACGGCCTCAATGTCGAGGAGGACGGCCAGCATATGGCGGCCTGGCTGTATGTGGCCGGCTCCCTGGGTGTGGTCTTCTGCGGTGACTACCTGGTGCTCTTTGTCTTCTGGGAGCTCATGGCCTTCTCCTCGGTCTTCCTGGTCTGGTACCGGCGGGGTGCCAAAGCCCTGGCCTCCGGCTACCGGTACCTTCTGGTCCACACCGCCGGTGGGCTCATTCTCCTGGCCGGTTTCGTGCTCCGCTTCCAGGAGACCGGTGGCGACCTCTTCTTTGGACCCGCGGGGGTGGACAACCCGACACTGGCCACCTACCTGATCATGATCGGCTTCATCCTCAACGCCGCGGTGCCGCCGCTGCACGCCTGGCTGCCGGATGCGTATGCCGAGGCCACCGTCTCCGGCTCGGTCTTCATGTGCGCCTTCACCACCAAGACCGCGGTGTACACCCTGGCCCGAGCCATGGCCGGCATGGATATCCTGGTGCCCCTGGGCGTGGCCATGGCCCTCTACGGCGTTGTGTACGCGGTGCTGGAGAACGACGCCCGGCGACTGCTGGCCTATCACATCATCTCCCAGGTCGGCTACATGGTGGCGGGGGTCGGTATCGGCACCGAGCTGGCCATCAACGGCACCTGTGCCCATGCCTTCGCCCACATCCTCTACAAGGGCCTCCTGTTCATGGGCACCGGCGCCGTGCTCTACGCCACCGGTACCGCCAAGTTTTCGGAGCTGGGCGGCCTCTATAAGCGCATGCCCTGGGCCTTTGTCTTCACCCTCATCGGCGGGCTGTCGATCTCCGCCTTCCCCCTGTTCTCGGGCTTTGTCTCCAAGGCGATGATCGTGGCGGGGGCTTTCCAGTCCCACATCCTGTGGGCGGCCTTCGGCCTTACCCTGGCTTCAGCCGGTACCTTCCTCCACACCGGCCTCAAGGTGCCGTACTTCATCTGGTTCGGGAAGAACAACTGTTCGGAAGAGACCTGGAACAAGGCCCGGGAGGCGCCCTGGAACATGAATGGCGCCATGATCATTGCCTCGATCCTGTGCATCTTCATCGGCTCCTACACCCCGTACCTCTACCATATGCTGCCCTACCCCGAGGTGGCGGCGAACTACCATCCCTACGACACCTACCACCTGTCGGAGACCTTGAACATCCTGCTCTTCACGGCCCTGGGCTTCTTTCTCTTCACCAAGAAGCTGGCCCCGGAGCCGACGATCTCCATCGACCTCGACTGGTTCTACCGCATGGGGGGCCGTGGCTTCCTGTGGCTGGCCTCGAAGCCGATCCAGGGTATGGACACCGCCTGGGGTGAGGCCTACCGGTATCTGGGACTCATTCCATTGATGGCCAAGGCCCGCTTCGCCTCCTGGTTCGACTGGAACATCATCGACCTGATCATCGACGGCATCGCCCGCTGGGTGCGGTCGGTGGGCTCTGACCTGCGCCATCTCCAGACGGGTCAGTTCCAGTACGGCATCTTCATGGCAGCGGCCGGTGTGGCAGCCATCGTCATGATCTTTGTTTTCGCCTAACAGCGTTCTCCCGGGGTAAGCCATGGAAGATTTTCTGATCCTGAACCATCTGGGCTGGCCGATCCTGTCGGTGCTCATCTTCCTGCCCCTGGCGGGGGCGGCGGTGCTTCTGGTCCTCCGCTCCGAAGAGGGCTCCAAGTATTGGACCTTGGCGGTGACTGCCGCCAACGCGGCCCTTTCCCTGCCGCTCTATTTCAACTTCCAGACCGGGACCGCCCAGTACCAGTTCGGCGAGCATCTGCCCTGGATCCGGGCCCTGGACGTAAACTACACCCTGGGGGTGGACGGGATCAGCCTGCTGCTCATCCTGCTGACCACCCTGCTCATGCCGCTGTGCGTGCTCTGCTCCTGGCGCTACATCACCCGCCGCATCCGGCATTTCATGATCTGCCTTCTCATCATGGAGACCTCCATGGTGGGGGTATTCGCTGCCCTGGATTTCGTACTCTTCTACATCCTCTGGGAAGCGATGCTCATCCCCATGTACCTCCTGATCGCGGTCTGGGGCGGGCCCCGCAAGGTCTACGCCTCGGTCAAGTTCTTCTTGTACACCCTGGCCGGATCGGTGCTGATGCTGGTGGCGATCATCGCCCTCTACTTCGAGGCCGGCACTTTCTCCATCCCGATGATGATGGGCAAGGGCTACTCGCCGATCTTCCAGCTCTGGGTGTTCCTGGCCTTCTTCCTCGCCTTCGCCATCAAGGTGCCGATGTTCCCGTTCCATACCTGGCTGCCGGCCGCCCACGTGGAGGCGCCGACCGCCGGCTCCGTGCTTCTGGCCTCGGTGCTGCTGAAGATGGGCACGTACGGCTTTGTCCGCTTCTGCCTGCCCATCACGCCGGAGGCTGCTGTCCTGTTCATGCCGTACATCCTCTGGCTGTCGGTGATCGCCATCATCTACGGCGGGCTTACCGCTCTGGGCCAGAGCGACATGAAGAAGCTGATCGCCTATTCTTCGGTGGGGCACATGGGTTTTGTCACCCTGGGCATTTTTGTCCTCAACAAGAATGGGATCGAGGGCGCCATCCTCCAGATGATCAATCACGGCATCACCACCGGCGCTCTCTTTATCCTGGTCGGCATGATCTACGAGCGCACCCATTCCCGGGAGCTGTCCTCCGCTGCAGCTATCGGCCGGTTGATGCCGGTCTATGTGCTGTTCCTGGGCTTCTTCTCCCTTTCTTCCCTGGCCTTTCCAGGCACCAACTCCTTTGTTGGCGAGTTTCTGGTTTTGGCCGGCGCGTTCTCCAGCCACAAGCTGATCGCCGCCTGCTCCATCCCGGGCGCCGTGCTGGCGGCCGCCTACATGCTGCGCCTTCTGCAGAAAGTGGTCTGGGGTGCGGAGAGCGATCATCCCCACGAGGAGCACCTGCGTGACCTCAACCTCCGGGAGATGGTCACCCTGGCCCCCCTCCTGGTGTTCATGCTCTGGATCGGGCTTTCTCCGGAGCCGTTCATGAATGTCATGCACGCCAGCGTCGAGCACCTGGTGGCCCAGGTCCAGGCCGGGCAGTTTTCCCAGGTGGCGATGAGCGTGCCCATTCCCTGAATGACGATCACGCCCGGCTGACGAACAAGACGCCTACGACAAGGACCCACGATGAAGGCCATCCTCTTTGCCCCGGAACTGTACTATCTCGGCTTCTGCCTGCTCCTCTTTCTGGTCTCCCTGGGCCGGTCGGCGGCGGCGGCCGCCCGCAACCTGGCCCTGGCCGGATCAGTGCTGGGGGTGGGGGCGGTGGCGGCGTGTCTTTCCTTCGAAGGCAGCCTCTTTTTTGACGCCTACCGGGTGGATCTCTTCTCCCAGGGCTTCAAGCTGGCGGTGGCCATCGGCCTGGCAGCCGTGATCATCTTCGGCCGGGGCCTCAAGGGGGTGCGGCCGGAGGTGCACGCCGAGTTCTACATGTTCATGGTGCTGTCCGCCCTGGGCCTGATGATGCTGGTCTCTTCGGTGGAGCTGTTGACCATCTTCATCGCCCTGGAGGTCTCGTCCTATTCCCTGTACGTGCTGGTGCCGATGCGCGACGACCGCCCCGGCCTGCACGCCCAGATGGAGGCGGGCGTCAAATACATCCTCTTTGGTGCGGTGGCTACTGGCGTGATGCTGTTTGGCATGAGCTACATCTTCGGCATCACCGGGACCACCTACCTGGCGGGTATCATGCCCAAGCTGGGCAGCCTCATGGGCCAGCCGGTGGCGGTGGTGGGCATGGGGATGCTCCTGTGCGGCTTCTTCTTCAAGCTCGCTGTCTTCCCCTTCCAGTTCTGGGTGCCGGACGTTTACCAGGGCGCCTCCAACGAGACCGCGGCCTACTGCGCCACGGCGCCCAAGCTCGGCGCTGTGGCCCTCCTCATCCGCCTGGTCACCTTGGCCGGTCCCGACGCCCGGGCACTGACCGAGATGCTCATGATCCTGTCTGTGGCGTCGATGTTCTACGGCAATCTCATCGCCCTGGTGCAAAAGGACATCAAGAGGATGCTGGGCTTCTCCTCGGTGGCGCATGCCGGCTACGTCCTGATCGGCATTCTCACCCTGCGGGAGGCCGGTTACGGCGCCGCGATCTACTACATCGCCGGCTACCTGATCATGAACCTGGCCTGCTTCCTGGTGATCTGCCAGGTGTCGCGGGACGGCGAGAACGTGGCCATCGAGGATCTGGAGGGCCTGCACCAGCGTTCGCCGATCCTGGCCTTGACCCTGGCGGTGGGCATGTTTGCCCTGGCGGGTATCCCGCCCTTCGTCGGCTTCATGGGCAAGTTCATGCTCCTCTATAACGCCTTGCAGGAGGGCTATCTGTGGCTGGTTGTCTGCGCGGCCATCAACACCGCCATCTCCATCTACTACTACCTGTCCGTGGTCCGGGTGTCCTACACCAAGGACGCCAATGACCGGCCGGCGGTGGCGGTGGATGGGCTGACCCGGGTGCTGTCCTACGGCCTCATGGCGCTCATCGTCGTCATGGGCCTCCTGCCCCAGCGTCTGGTGGACATGGCGGCCACCGCCATGAAGGGCATGCTGTAGGCCGGAATACCGGCGGCCGGGCAGAAGGGGGGGCGCCCGCTCGGTCGGGCGCGGTCGGGGAGGCACACAGGGGCTGGCCTGTCGCGGCGCGACGGGCAGCCCCTGCAGAGTTTTTCCTGGGGGTGAGGCCCCTTTGCGAGATTGGCGTGGGGGGCGGGCGGGGAAGAGGGACAGCAAAAAGGGGCTGAACGGATCGCCGTTCAGCCCCTTTTGCGTATCTGGAGGCGGCGGGCGGATTTGAACCGCCGAATAACGGTTTTGCAGACCGCTGCCTTGGCCACTTGGCTACGCCGCCGGACGATCCGGCCACCCGAAGCGGGACCGGAAAGACCCCTTCTTTAACACAGCCGACCCGGTTTGACAACAGTCAAGGGCGCGGCTTGCCGGAGTATGGGACAAAAAGTTCTCGCTCGGAGGCCGCTGGGGACGCCCCTCGGGTCGGGCTGCCTGCCCCGCTATTCGCGCTGAGCACCGGCGCGGTCCGGATGGCCCTCCCAGCAGTAACTGCTCATGATCACTTGAGGAATCAGCCTGGATTCTCCGCCGCTGCCCTGATAGCTCCCTTGACGGACGAGGACGGTTTCCCTACACTGAGGCGATGGGCCGTCAGGAAGGGCCTGGAGGCCAGGGCGTCGCGCGTGGTGCCCTGTCACATGCAACCGAACCATGGAGATGGCGATGAGGCAGTGGACGGTGGGCAGGCGGTTGAGCGCCGGTTTTGGCTTGATGATTCTTCTTTCTGTCCTGGTGGGGGGGATCGCCTGGTGGGCCTCCCGGAATGTGGCCATCGAGGTGCAGGACATGAGCGCCGTGCACCTGCCCGTCAGCCTGGCGGTGGGGAATCTCACCACCCAGATGAAGGCCCAGGAGGCGACGGCCCTGCTCTTCGTCGTCCACCGGGAGGAGCGCTATCCGGAGACCTTTGCCCAGCTGGGGCAGGAGGTGGACCGGCTGCTGGGTGAGATCGCTGCGGCGGTGCAGTCTGATCCCGACTTGGTGGCCGCGGGCTGGCCGCTGATGCTCGCCGAGGCGGCCAAAGAGCGCGATGCCTTCAACCAGGCCGCCCAGGCCCTTTGGCCATTGGTGCGCCAGGGCAACGCCCAGGTGGTGGCCAGCCAGGCGGACCGTCTGGAGGAGGCGGGTGTGGCCTTCGCCGCCCGGATGGGCCGGCTGAAGGAGGCCAATGCCGCCGTTTCTACGGAGAAGGCGCAGCTGGCCTTGTCGGCGAGCGATGCGGCCCGCCTGGGGGTCTCGGCGACCGGCCTGGCCAGCCTGGTGGCTGGCATCGCCTTGGCCCTTGTTCTGGGCCGAGGAATCGTCCGGCCGGTGCGGCGGGCGGTCGCCGATCTCACCGGCAATTCCGGCCAGCTGGCCACCACCGCCGGCCAACTATCCGGCACCAGCCACAGCCTGGCCGAGGCTGCGGTGGAGCAGGCGGCGGCCCTGGAGCAGACCTCGGCGGCCCTGGAGGAGATGTCCTCCATGGTGCGGCAGAACGCGGACAACGCCACCCAGGCTCACGCCCTCATGCGGGACGCCGGTCAGGCCATGGACAAGGCGGCCTCCTCCATGCAGGACCTCACCCAGTCCATGGCCGAGATCTCCAAGGCCAGCGATGAGACCTCCAAAATTGTCAAGACCATCGACGAGATCGCCTTCCAGACCAACCTCCTGGCCCTCAACGCCGCGGTGGAGGCTGCCCGGGCCGGGGAGGCCGGCGCGGGCTTCGCGGTGGTGGCGGACGAGGTGCGCAACCTGGCGATGCGGGCTGCGGAGGCGGCCAGAAGCACCGCTGACCTCATCTCCGGGACCTCCCAGAAGGTGGCGGACGGCCGGGTCCTGGTGACAGCCACCGGCGAGGCCATCGACGAGCTGGTGGATCGGGCCGGCCGGGTGGCGGCCCTGGTGGGTGAGATCAGCTTGGCCACCAACGAGCAGGCCCAGGGCATCCAGCAGGTCAACGAGGCGATCGCCCACATCGACACCGCCACCCAGCGCCTGGCGGCCTCGGGTGAAGAGTCGGCCAGCGTCGCCGCGGAGCTCAATTCCCAGGCCCTGGGGATCCACGAGGTGGTGCAGGAGCTGGTGGCCCTGGTCGGCGGGTCAGCCGGTGCGGGTCGCGAGCAGGAGGTGGGGGCGGCCGCTCCCCGCGTGCCACCCCGTGGCGCCGACACGGCTGGTGCCGTGCAGTGCTGGAGCATCAAGAACTGCCCGCCCGAGCGCCGGGACGGCTGCCCGGCGTACCCCCGTCACGGCGACAGCTGCTGGATGGTCACCGGCACTCTGTGCGGGGGCAAGGAGCAGGGCTCCTTCCACGACAAGATCAGCAACTGCCAGAGGTGTGAGGTCTATCTCAAGGTGCATGGGGGGCGGCCGGCCCTGCCCGCGGCCTGAGGCTGGCACTGATCGCTGCCGGCTGCTGGCTCAGGCAGCCGGGGTGCCGCCGGCACAGCCGGGAGGCTCTTCGCCCGCGCCCGCAGCCGCTGCCAGGCGCAGCCGTTCGTGGGCGGCACGCAAGAGCTGGAGCACCTGCCGGCGGGCGGAAGGATGACCGGTACGGGCGTGGCGCCAAGCCGCCTGTTCCACGGCCCGGGCATCCAGGGACGGCAACTGGCTGGCCAGCTCCTGCACCGAGGCCAGGGCCGGGGCTGGTGCCCCGCGCTCCGGGGTCTGGTGGCGGGCGATGCCGTACGCCTCGGCCAGGATGGCATTCCGCTGCCGCTCCAGCTCCTGGAAGGCCAGGGCGGCTTCCCGGCGATGGCCCTGGCGCTGGGCCTGCCAGAGAGCGATCCCCTCCAGATCGTCACTGGCCCGCAGGAGGCTGGCGACGGTCTTGGCTTGGCGGCGACGGGCCGCCCCCGGCTTCATGGCCTGGCCGGCGGCGACCAGGGCCTTGAGCTCCGCCGCCGCCGGCAGGTCGCGGAGGGCGGCGGCCGGCAGGGCGAGCAGGGCCTCCGCCAGATCGAGGATGGACCTGGCCCAGCGGCGCTGGGCGGAGCGACTGGGCTGAAGAGTATCCATAGGCGGGGTGGCAAGCTCGCTGGCAGCGGCGGACCGCCAGCGGTGCGGGGAACTGGATCCTTGTCAGGCCGGAGGGTTCGTGGTATAGAAGCCCCACCGGCGGGCCGGAGGTGCCCGCGCCAAGCGGCATTGCGGGGGATGTAGCTCAGCTGGGAGAGCGCCACGTTCGCATCGTGGAAGTCAGGGGTTCGAATCCCCTCATCTCCACCAGAATCGCATTGGGGCCGTAATCCGAAGGGGTTACGGCCCCTTTTTTCTTTTCTGGGGTTGCGCTCGGGGTGCAGGTCGTGGCATCGTCGGCCAAGTCGGCGGCGGCAACGTGCTCCCCGGCAGTATGCGATCCGCCGTGTCCATCGTCAAGGAGATTGAGCCCATGCCGTATCCTCTGGAGACCCTGACCCGGGAGCAGTTGGCGGTGGCGGTGGCGGCGGCCCGGCGCTTTCCCCACAAGAAATTCCGCAAAGGGGACCTCTATCTGGACCCGGCGGTCTTTGCCACGCCCGGTCTTGAGACCAACATCATCCTCAGCCGCTTTGCCCTCCTGGACTGCACCGGCTCCATCCATCTTGGGCCCTGGTGCAACATTGGCCACCGCTGCCGGATCTACACCCATGATCATCTCCATCTCGGCCGCAAGCCCCTGGCCCGGACCGAAGCCGAGCACGGCCTCCTGTGGCAGGACAAGTACATCGGCGCCGATGTCTGGATCCATGACGGCGCCCTGGTTCTCTACCAGGTGAGCGAGATCCCGGACGGGGTGGTGCTGGGCGCCGGCTCGGTGCTGACCAGGAATCCCGGCCCTTACGAGATCTGGGCCGGGGTGCCGGCCCGCAAGATCGGTGAGCGGGGGCCGGACGATGCCGAGGCCATCGCTGCTCGCCTCAACCGGCCCCGCTTCCGGCTCAGCGACCGGGGAGTGAGCTTGCCCCCGTTCCGGCCGGAGATCGATTCTGCCGGGAATCCCCGGTTTCCCCGGTGACACCCGCCGGTGCGGTATGCTATGGTTCTGCCCTGGCCGAGGGGCCGCCAGCAGTGCCAGCCAGCTTGTTCTCCTTTCATCAAGGAGCTCTCGATGGTCCGTAACGGCACGTACGACATCCTGATGTACTCCCATGACACGTATGGCCTGGGACACATCCGGCGGACCATGGCCATCGCCTCCCAGCTCATCGGGCCGGAGGTCAACATCCTTATCCTCACCGGCTCGCCCATCGTTGGCCGCTTCAGCTTCCCGGAGCAGATCGATTTCGTGCGCATCCCGGGCATGATCAAGAAGACCAACGAGGAGTATCTACCCCTGTCCATCAAGATCCATCCCCAGCATGCCTTGAGCATCCGCAAGAGCATCATCACCGCCACCGCCCGCACCTTCCGGCCCCACCTGTTCATCGTCGACAAGGAGCCCCTGGGCCTCAAGCGGGAGGTGCTGCCCACCCTGCACTGGCTGAAGCGCTGCTTTCCCGAGGCCCGCACCATCCTGGGCCTCCGGGACATCATGGACGACGCCGCCACCGTCCGCCAGGACTGGGAGGACAAGAAGGTCTACTCTGCCCTGGCGGATCTCTACAGCGAGATCTGGGTCTACGGCAACCGGGAGCTCTATGACCCCATCGTCGAGTATGGGATCCCGGAGGCGGTGGCCCGCAAGATGATCTTCACCGGCTACATCCCCCGGAAGACCCCGGAGAACGACGCGGTACGACGGCTGAAAAGGGACCAGGGGGTGGCCAACGGCGAGCGGCTGGTGGTGGTGACCACCGGCGGCGGCGGTGACGGCTTTGCGGTCATGGACACCTTCCTGGCCATGGTCGAGGCCGCGGCGGGCCGGCTGCCCTTTACCTCCCTCCTGGTCACCGGGCCTTTCATGCCCAGGCAGGAGCGGCGGGACCTGGCGGTCCGGGCCCGCCGGCTCGGGGTGCGCATCCTGCCCTTTGTGCGCCACATGGAGGGCCTGCTGGCCGCCGCCGAGCTTGTGGTCACCATGGGCGGCTACAACACCATCTGCGAGATCCTCACCCAGGGCAAACCTTCCCTCATCATCCCCCGGGAGACGCCGCGCAGGGAGCAGCTTCTGCGCGCCCAGGCCCTCAAGCGGCAGGGGCTGGTGGATTTCATCCCCTGGGGCGAGTGCACCCCGGCCACCATGAAGGAGAAGATCCTCCGTATCCTGGCCGACCCCGAGCCCTTTCGCCAGGCCATGGCCCGCTTCCCCCTGACCGGTCTGGATGTGATGCGCCAGCGCCTGGCCCTGTTCCGCGCCTGAGTCGAGCCCTGATGGACGCCCCAAGCCCGGTGCTGGGCATGATCCTGAAGGGCTATCCCCGCATCTCCGAGACCTTCATCTCCAACGAGATCCTGCTTCTTTCGGAGCTGGGGCTGCGCATCCGGATCTTCTCCATGCGCCAGCCCCGGGAGAGCTTCAGCCACGCCAGCGTCCAGCGGATCCGCGCCCGGGTCGACTATCTGCCGGAAACCCTCCTGCGGCCCCTGCCGCGGCTCCTGGCTCACAACCTGGCCCTGGCCCGGCGGCAGCCGGGCCGCTACCGCCAGGCCCTGGGCCTGGCCCGCCGCCGGCTGGCCGCCGGCCGGCCCCTGGCGACGATCAAGCATCTCCTCCAGGCCGGCTATCTGGTGGGTCATCTCCTGCCTGGCTCCGGGGTGGGCCATCTCCATGCCCATTTCGCCCACTCCCCCACCTCGGTGGCCCGCTTCGCCAGCCTTCTTGCTGGCCTGCCCTTCAGCTTCACCGCCCACGCCAAGGATATCTACACCAGCGAGCCCAGCTCCCTGGCGGAAAAGATCGCCGCCGCCGCCTTTGTCGTCACCTGCACCGAGCACAACCGCCAGTACCTGGCCCGCTTGGCTTATGGCAGCACCCCGATCCACCGGATCTACCACGGCATCGATCTGTCCTTGTTCAGCGCCCCGGCCGCCGGACCGGCCGCCCCGGCGGCACCGTTCCAGATCCTCACCGTGGCCCGCCTCACCGCCAAGAAGGGACTGGACACCGTGCTGCGGGCGGTGCGCCGCCTCGCCGACCAGGGACTGCCGGTCCGTCACACCCTCATCGGCGCCGGGGAGGAGCGGTCGGCCCTGGAGACCCTGGCCCGGCAGCTGGGCCTGGCCGGCATCTGCTCCTGGCTGGGCACCCAGCCCCACCAAGTGGTGCAGGCCCAGTTGGCGCAGGCGCATCTCTTTGTCCTGGGCTGCCGGATCGCCGCCAACGGCGACCGGGATGGCATCCCCAACGTCCTGGCCGAGAGTCTGGCCATGGGGGTGCCTGTTGTGGCCACCACCGTTTCCGCCATCCCCGAGCTGGTGGAGGACGGCGCCAGCGGCCTGCTGGTGCCCCCGGACGATCCTGCCGCCATGGCAGCGGCCATGGCCCGGCTTCTCACCGATCCCGGGCTCCGGCAGCAGGTGATCGCCGCTGGCCGGCAGCGGGTGGCCCAGGGCTTCGACAACCGGCAGCTCATTGGCCAGCTGGCGGCCCTGTTCCGGGGAGCCCTGGCAGCGCCGGATTGAGCTGGCCGCCGGGGGCGGCGAGCGTAGGTCTTGTGTTGGTCCTGTGGGACCTGGAAGAAAAGCGCCGCGGCCGTACGGAAAGGCTGTTCTTGCGGAGGCATCAGCTGTGCGCATCGCCTTGTACGCGCCCATGAAGCCGTTGGATCATCCGCACCCGTCCGGGGATCTGGTGATCGGCAGTGGGCTGCGGGATTTTCTGCGGCGGCAGGGGCATGCGGTGGCGGTGGCCAGCCGCCTGCGGGCCCGCTGGCTGCCCTGGAAGCCCTGGGCATGGCTGGCGGTCATGGCCGAGCGCCGGCGGCTGCGCGGCGAGCTTTACCGCCAGCGGCCGGATCTGTGGCTCACCTACCATGCCTATTACAAGGCCCCGGACCTCCTGGGGCCGGTGGTGGCCCGCCGCTGCCGGCTGCCCTATGTGGTCTTCCAGGGCATCTATTCCACCAAGCGGCGCCGGGACTGGCGCACCTGGCCCGGGTACATCCTGAACCGCCGGGCCCTGCTGGCGGCCGAGTTGGTCTTCACCAACCGCCGGGCGGACGAGGTCAACCTCCGGCGCCTGCTGCCTGCCGAGCGGGTGGTCTATGTGGTCCCCGGCATCCGGCCCGGGGATTTTGTCTTCGACGCCGGTGGCCGGGCAGCCGTGCGCGCCGCCTGGGAAGCCGGCGAGCGGCCGGTGGTGGTGAGCGCTGCCATGTTCCGGCCCGGGGTGAAGGCGGACGGCCTGGCCTGCACCATCGAGGCCTGCGGCCGCCTGGTGCAGTCGGGGATCGATCTCCTCCTGGCCATTGCCGGCGATGGCGAGGAGCAGTCCCGCCTCCGCGCCCTGGCAGACCGTTGGCTGCCGGGCCGGGTGCGCTTCCTGGGGCGGGTGCCCCGCCTGGAGCTGGCCCGGGTCTATTCGGCGGGTGACCTCTTTGTGTTTCCCGGCATCCGGGAAAGCCTGGGCATGGTCTACCTGGAGGCCCAATCCTGCGGCCTGCCGGTGGTGGCCTTTGCCAATGGCGGCATCCCGGAGGTGGTGGCGGATGGCCGCACCGGCCTGCTGACTCCGCCCCTCGACATGCCGGCCTTCGTCGCCGCGGTCAGGGGGCTGCTGGCCGACGCCGGCCGCCGCCAGGCCATGGCGGAGGCGGCCCGGGAGCACGTCCGCCGCGACCACGATCTGGACCGGAGCTACGGCGTCGTGGACCAGCTTCTGCGCCAGGTGGCGGCCAGGTGGGGCAGGGGATGACGGATTCCACCCTTTTTGGCCTCATGCGCCACGCCACCACGGTATGGAACCAGGAGCGCCGCATCCAGGGCCAGGCCGACAGCCCCTTGGCCTCCGGGGCCCAGGCCGAGATCAGCCGCTGGGCTGCAGCCCTGGCCGGCCACGGCTGGCAGGGCGTCCTGACCAGCGATCTGGGGCGCGCCCGGGCCACGGCCCTGGGGCTGGCCGACCAGCTGGGCCTGCCGGTCCTGGTGGATGGCCGGCTGCGGGAGCAGGACTGGGGGACCTGGACCGGCTGCCGCCTTGCCGACCTGGACCGGCAGGCGGTGGCAGCCCAGGAGGCGGCCGGCTGGGGGTTCCGGCCCCCCGGCGGCGAGGACCGGGGCCAGGTCTGGGAGCGCAGCCGCCAGGCCCTGCTGGCGGCTGCCGCGGCCCGGCCCGGCGGCCGGATCCTGGTGGTCGCTCACGAGGGGGTGGTGAAGTGCCTTGTCTACCGGCTGACCGGACATGACTTTGTGGCTGGCCGGCCTTCACCGCTGGCGCCGCGCCATCTCCATCTCCTGACCGCGACCGCCGGCCAGCTGGCTGTCACCAGGGTCAACGCCCAACCGTTATGAAGGTCCTCCACTACTGCCAGCATGTCCTGGGCATGGGGCATCTCTTCCGCAGCCTGGCCATCGACGAGGCCCTGGCGGGGGAGCATGTACTCCTGGTCACGGGCGGCGCCGCCGTGCCGGTGCGCTTGCCGGCCCATGTCCGGGAGATCCGGCTGCCGGCCCTGATGATGGACGCCGCCTTCACCGGCTTCCAGGCCCAGGACGCCCCGGTGGAGGCCATCTGGCGCCAGCGGCAGGAGGCGCTCCTGGCCCTTTGTGCCGCCGAGGCACCCGACCTCTTCCTGGTGGAGCTCTACCCTTTCGGCCGCAAGGCCTTCCGCCGGGAGCTCGACCCGGTTCTGGCTGGCATCCGGGACGGCCGTCTGCCTGCCTGCCGGGTGGTCTCCTCGCTGCGGGACGTGCTGGTGGAGAAGAAGGACACCGCCGGCTACGAGGAGCGGGTGGTGTCCACCCTGAACCGGTTCTTCGACGCCGTGCTCGTCCACGCCGATCCGGCGGTCCTGTCCCTGGCGGAAACCTTTGGCAGCCTGGGGGCCATCCGGCCGCCGGTGCGCTACACCGGCTTCGTGGCGCCGCGGCCGGGGGCTGGGGCTTTTGGTCGCGTGCGGCAGGAGCTGGGGCTTGCGGCCGGCGACATCCTGGTCGTGGCCAGCGGCGGCGGCGGCGCGGTGGCCGGCCCCCTCCTGCGGGCGGTGGCGGCGGCCTGGCCCCTGCTGCAACGGCCGGGTCTGCTCCTCGTTCTGAGCGGCCCGTTTCTGCCGGAGGCGGACCTGGCAGCCCTCCAGGCCCAGGCCGGGCCGGGATTGCGGGTGGAGCGCTTCAGCGACCAGTTCCTGGATCTCTTGGCGGCCGCCGACCTGTCGGTGAGCATGGCCGGCTACAACACGACCATGAATATCCTGGCCACCGGCGTGCCGGCTCTGGTGTGGCCCTTTGACCAGAACCGGGAGCAGCGGCTACGGGCCGAGCGGCTGGGCGCCAGGACCGGCCTGGGCATTCTGGAGGACGAGGACCTGGAGCCGGCGCCTCTGGCCCGTCGCATGGCCCAGGCCCTGGGCCGGCGGGCCGCCGCCCCGCCGGCCGTGGATCTGGACGGCGCCGCCCGGACCGCGTCCTTGTTGCGGCAGCTGGTGCAGGAGGGACGCCTGCCATGACCCGGCCCCCCGTGCCCCTGTGGCAGGCGCCGCCTGCCGACCTCCTGCCCCGCTTGCAGGCCCTGCTGGCTGCGGTGGCCCGCCGGCCGGCGGCAGCGCCGGTGGCGGTCTTTTTCCGGGCCGACGATATCGGTGTGCCGGGCCGCAACCTGGCCCGGCTCCTGGCCACCTTCGCCGGGCATCACGTGCCCCTGGCCCTGGCGGTGGTGCCGGCCTGGCTCACCAGCCGGCGCTGGCAGGAGATCCGGGCCCTGGTCGCCGGCGTCGATCCGGATCTGTGGTGCTGGCACCAGCACGGCTGGCGCCACCGCAACCACCAGCCCGCGGGCCGCAAGGAGGAGTTTGGCGCCGCCCGGCCGGAGGCAAAGCTGCGCGCCGATCTGGCCAAGGGCCGGCAGCGGCTGGCCGGGATCCTGGGTGAGGCCTTCTTCCCGGCGTTCACGCCGCCCTGGAACCGCATGAGTGAAACGGCCCTGGCCCTGCTGCCGGGGCTGGGCCTGCCGGTGCTCTCCCGCTGGCAAGGCGCCCTGCCGCCGGCGCAGCCGGGCGTGACCGAGCTGCCGGTACGGGTGGATCTGCACACCCGCCGGCAGTCCGAGCCGGCAGCCGCGGCGGCCATTCTCCTGGAAGAGCTGGCCCAGGGGCTGGCCGCCGACCGCTGCGGCATCATGATCCACCACCAGCGGATGAACCAGGCGGCCTTCGTCTTCCTGGACGCGCTCCTGGCCGGGTTGGCACGCCTGCCAGGGGTGCGGCTGGTGCATTTCGGTCATCTGCTGCCAGAGGGTTGGACAAGCCCCACCGCACCAGTATAGAATCTCCTGTGCCATGACCCGTACCCTGTCGTCTTCCGACCCTGCTTCTGTCCCGACGCATGCTGCCGGCCGGCAGGTGCGGCTGCCCCTCGCCAAGTCGGTGCTCATCGCCTTCCAGAGCATCCGGGTCCGTTTCCTGCGCTCTCTCATCACCACCCTGACCCTGGTGGCAGCGGTGGCTTTTCTGGCCTTTGTCCAGAGCAGCATCGAGCTGGCCAACGGCCTGCTGGCCACCGGTGACGAAGGCCTGCGGGAGGCCCTGATCCGGGCCGGCCACGATCTGGCGCCGGGCCAGGCCAGCATCGGCAGCAGCGCCAAGGAGCGCTGGATCGTCATCCTCTCCCTCCTGGTCTGCACGGTGGGGATCGTCAATGCCCAGCTCATGGCGGTCACCGAGCGCTTCCGGGAGATCGGCACCATGAAATGCCTGGGCGCCCTGGATCGCTTCGTGGTCCGGCTCTTCTTTCTGGAGGCTGGCATGCAAGGCCTGGCTGGCGCGGCGGCCGGCGCCCTCATCGGGGTGCTCGCCGCTTTCCTCACCGCCTGGGTCCGGTTCGGACCGGCGGTTCTGGCGGGCTCCGTCTGGCCAGCGCTTCTGGCCACCGCGGGCCGGGCCACGGCGGTGGGCTGTGGCTTAAGCCTCCTGGGGGTCGTCTACCCGGCGCTGGTGGCGGCCCGGATGCAGCCGGTGGAAGCCATGCGCGTCGAGCCGTGATGCTGCGGGATGGAGGAGGACGCTATGGACCTGATGGACAACAGGGAGCGGAGCGCCGGGGCACGGTCATGACGAGCGGTCACGCCATTGTCCGGGTCGCCGGGGTCACCAAGACCTTTGCCATGGGCGGCACCGAGGTCCAGGCCTTGAAGGGCGTCGACCTCACCATCGCCGCCGGCCGTTACATCTCCATCATGGGGCCCTCCGGCTCGGGCAAGAGCACGCTTTTCAACATGATCGGCGGCCTGGACAAGCCCACGACCGGCAAGGTGTTCATCGACGAGGTGGACATCGCCCAGTTGGATGCCTACGAGCTGGCCTGGCTGCGCTGCCGGAAGATCGGCTACATCTTCCAGACCTTCAACCTGATTCCGGTGATGACCGCCCTGGAGAACGTCACCCTGCCCATGGTCTTTGCCGGCATGGCCAACGACGCCGCCGTGGACAAGGGCCTTGGCCTCCTTGGGCTGGTCGGCCTGGGCGAGCGCTTCCGTCACAAGCCCTCGGAGCTGTCCGGCGGCCAGCAGCAGCGGGTGGCGGTGGCCCGCTCCCTGGCCAACGATCCGGCCATCATCCTGGCCGACGAGCCCACCGGCAACCTGGATCTCGCCACCGGCGAGGAGATCATCGCCCTGCTCAAGAGCCTGTCCCAGGAGCGGGGGGTGACCATCATCTCCGCCACCCATGACATCAAGATGCTCAATGTCTCGGATCAGGTGGTCTGGATCCGGGACGGCCGCATCGAGCGCATCGGCGACCGGGAGGAGCTGTCCATCTCGGTGGGTGGGATCGCGGCCCATGGCTGACTGGCGCCCCGGCTTCGTGGTCGCAGTCGGGCTGCTGGTGGCGAGTCTGGGAGCGGCGCCGGCCGTCGAGGTGGCCTGGGCCGCGAACGACCCGCTGGTGCGGGTGGTGGAGGAGCTGGCGGCCCTGGGCGACCGCAGCACCGGCAGCCCCGGCGCCGGCGAGGCGGCCGATCTGCTGGAGGCGGAGCTGCGGGACCTGGGCCTTCATCCGGCCCGTCTGCCCATGGCCTTGCCGGTGCTGCGGGCCGGCCCTGCCCGGCTCACCGTGGCCGCGGCGGGCCTGACCATCCCGGTGCAGCCGCTGGCGGCCAACGCCATCGCGCCGGGCAGCATGCCGGCGGCCGGCCTGGCCGGACCCCTGGTCTACGGCGGCCGCGGCGAGTTGGCCGACCTGGATGGCAGGCCGGTGGCCGGCGCCATCGTCCTTCTGGAGCTGGATTCCGGCAACGCCTGGCTCACCGTCGCCTCCCTGGGCGCCCTGGCGGTGATCTATCTCGACCGGAGCAACACCGACCGCCTCCTCCTGGCCGACAAGCTGGAGCTCTCCCCCCTGACCTTTCCCCGCTTCTGGCTGCCGGTGGCGGCCCTCGGCGCCCTGGGCGAGCCCGGGGCGCGATCCGACGGAATCCTGGCCGGCCAGGCGCGGCTGACCGCCTCGGTGGCCTGGCAGGAGGTGGAGGCCGACAGCCTCTATGCCCTCGTCCCCGGCGCTGACCCCAGGCTGGCCGGTGAGCTTCTGATCCTGGAAACGTTCTACGACAGCACCGCCACGGTGCTGGGCGCCTCCCCTGGGGCGGACGAGGCCCTGGGCATCGCCACCCTCTTGGCCTCGGCCCGGCGGCTGGTCGCCGCCCCTCCGGCCCGCTCGGTCCTGCTGGTGGCCTCCGCCGGTCACGCCCAGGCCCAGGCCGGCATGCGCCAGCTGGTCTGGGCGGTAAGCCTCAGGGCCAAGGAGCTGCGGGACCGGCAGAAGGAGCTGCAGGCGGCGAGCGACGAGCAGGAGGCGGTGCTGGCCGGCCTGGCGCAGGCCGCCGATGCGCCGGAGCAGGCACCGCTGGCGGTGCGGCTGGCGGTGGCCGAGCGGATCAAGACCGAGGTGGATGATTTGTCCGGCCAACTCATGCGCCTGCGCATGGAAGAGGCCGGTCCGGAGCGGCGGGCCCGCATCGAGGCCCTGGCCGGCCAGCGTCTCGTCCTGCGGCGGCTGGGCTGGCGCAGCTCCTGGGGCGGGCTGCCGGCAGAGGAGAAGGCCCTGCTGGCCTGGCTGGTGCCCCGGGCGAAGGAGGACAGCCAGGGGCTCCTGGCCGCCAGCCGCCGGGAGGCCCGCCTGCTCAAGGCGGCAGCCAGCCTGCGCCGCCAGGTCGGGGAATTCGAGATCGCGGCCGCGGTCTCCTTGCATCTGTCCAGCCACGGCCAGGGCTTAGGGGCCTTCCACTCCGGCTTTCTCTATGCCTTGAAGCCTCAGGTCAACCGCACCCCGGCCTACAGCCTGGTGGATCGGGCCCTGGCCGCCGCTGCCGCCGGCTCCCCGGCCGGGGATCTCTACCGGGACACCCTGCGGCCCAGCCAGAGCCGTTCCTGGCAGAGCCATTTCCTGGACCGGCCGGCCCTGGCCGGCGAGGTGAGCGCCCTGGCCGGCCTGCGCGGCCTGACCCTGGCCACGGTCCATGACGGCCGTTCGGCCTGGGGCACCCCCTATGACCTGCCGCAAGGCGTGGACTGGGAGCGGGCCCGCCACCAGGCCCGACTGGTGCACGACCTGGTGACCGGTCTGGCGGCAGCGCCGAGCCTGGCCGCCGGCGAGCCGCCGCCGAACGGCTTTTCCGTGCTGCGGGGCCGGGCCAAGTTCCTGCGTCATGGCGAGCTCTTTGCCGACCAGCCGGCACCGGGCACCGTGGTCCTGGCCTTCCAGGGGCCAGCCCGCTTCCATGCCATGGTGGATGCCCGGGGCGGCTTCGAGCTCCTGGGGGTGGCCGACAAGCGCCATGTGCTGGACAAGGTGATCCTGGAGGCCTACCGCTTCGATCCGGCCACCGGCGAGACCCTGTGGGCGGTGGACAAGAAGCGCACCGGCAAGGACGCCTACCGGGTGAAGATGCAGCGGCGGCAGATGGAGACCGACCTCGTCATGTTCGCCTGCCGCCAGCTCACCCTCTTCGATCTCCTGGAGCCCCGCACCCTCCGGCCGCTGACCAAGATCGAGCTCATCGACGGCCGCCGGGAGACCCTGCCGGTCCGCTACTGGTACAGCCGCATCGACACCCGGGTCTCCACCGTCGCCTCGATCTTTCTGGAGCCGGGCACCCCGTTGAAGCTCACCCTGTCGGACACCATCCTGCGCAAGAAGATGATCCTCCTGAACAGCGACCGGGAGCATCCCGAGGGCCGCGGCTACCTGGTGGACGACTGGCCGGTGGTCTACTACACCGCCTTCCGGGCCGCCTCCGACATGTGGCATCTTCTGGGCCCCCGCATCGACGCCCTGGAGGAGCGGGGGGTGGTGGACGAGCGGATCCGCAACCTGCGCGCCAGCGGCCGGGAGGCCCTGGCCCAGGCCATGGCGGCGCTGTCGGCCAGCAGCTATTCCGGCTTTGTGGCGGCCAGCAACCGCTCCCTGGCCCTGGCCAGCCGGGTTTACGACCAGGTGGACAGCACCGGTCGGGATGTGCTCTTCGGCGTGCTGTTCTACATCGCCTTGTTTGCCCCCTTCGCCTTCTGCCTGGAGCGCCTGACCGTGGCCGCGGTGGACATCCACCGCCGCATCCTCGCCTTTACCGGCATCCTGGTGGCCCTCATCGCCCTGGTCTACCGGGTGCATCCGGCCTTCCAGCTGGCCTACAGCCCCCTGGTCGTGATCGGCGCCTTCTTCATCCTTGGGCTCTCCCTCCTGGTCACCGCCATCATCGTCGCCCGCTTCGAGACCGAGATGGCCGGCCTGCAGCGCCGGGCCCGGCATCAGCTGGCCACGGAGATCAGCCGCGGCAAGGCGATGCTGGCCGCCCTTCTTCTCGGGGTCAGCAACCTGCGGCGCCGGCGGCTGCGCACGGCGCTGACCTGCACCACCCTGGTGATCCTCACCTTCACCATCATGAGCTTCACCACGGTGAAGGGGATCCGCCACCACGCCCGGCTCCGCTTTGCTCCGGAGGCCGGCTACCAGGGCCTGCTGGTGAAGAACGTCTCCTGGCAGAGCCTGCCGCCGCAGGCTGCCGACCAGCTGGCGGCCTTCTTCGGCGGCCGGGAGCGGGTGGGTCCCCGGGTCTGGCTGGAGGACGACGACCCCAGCCGGGCGCTGCGCTTCCCGGTGCGGCACGGATCGGCCCAGGTGGAGGCCCAGGGTCTCCTGGGCCTGGCGGCCAGCGAGCCCCGGGTCACCGGCCTCGATCGGACCCTGGTGGGCGGCCGTTGGCTCAAGGAGGGGGAGATGGATGCCCTCCTTCTGCCGGCCCCCCTGGCCCAGGCCCTGGGCATCGACCCCGCCGAGCCCCAGGCGGCTCCGGTGGAGATGTGGGGCCGGCCCTTCCGGGTGGTGGGCTGCTTCGCCCCGGAGCTGCTGGAGAGGCGGCCGGACCTGGACGGTGAGAGCCTGACCCCGGTCATCTTCCCCGGCGAGGCGGCCATGGAGATGACCGAGGCGGAGATGGAGGCCCTGGAGTCCGGAGAGGAGGTCCGGGCCTTCCACAGCCGCTGCCAGCATGTGCCGGCCGAGGAGACGGTGATCGCCAGCGCCGGCTTCCTGCTGGCGGCCGGCGGTCATCTCAAGGGCCTGGCCGCCCGGCCGCCGGACGGCACCGACCTGGCGGCCCTGGCCCACGAGATGGCCGACCGCTTCGGCCTCGCCCTGTTCACCGGCGAGCCCCAGGGCACCTTCCTCTACCATGCCAGCGACACCCTGGGCTATTCCGGGGTGCCCAATATCGTGGTGCCGGTGCTCATTGCCATCTTCATCGTCCTGAACACCATGATCAGCTCGGTGTTCGAACGGCGCCGGGAGATCGGCATCTACACCTCGGTGGGGCTGGCGCCCTCCCATGTCGGCTTTCTCTTCATCGCCGAGGCCCTGGCCCTGGCAATCCTGAGTGTGGTGATCGGCTATCTCCTGGCCCAGACCTCGGCCCGGCTCTTTGCCGGCACCCCGCTGTGGGCCGGCATCACGGTCAACTACTCCTCCCTGTCCGGGGTGGCGGCCATGCTGCTGGTGATGGCAGTGGTTCTGGTCTCGGCGCTCTATCCTGCCCGGGTGGCGGCGGCCATCGCCATCCCGGACGTCAACCGGGCCTGGTCCCTGCCGCCGGTGACCGGCAACGAGCTGGCCATCACCCTGCCGTTTCTCATGCGCCTGGCCGAGCATGAGAGCATCGGCGGCTTCATCTATTCCTATCTCATGGCCCACCGGGACGTCTCCCACGGCCTTTTTTCCACCGGCGAGCTGGAGATCACCCAGATCTGTCCGGAGCGCCTGAGCGCCGAGCCGGGCGCGGCCTGTGTCCGGGCCACCTGCCCGCACCCGGCCTGCCTGCACCTCCATGCCCGGGTGTGGCTGGCGCCGTTCGATTTCGGGATCATGCAGCGGGTGGACGTGCAGTTCTGCCCGGCGGCGGAGGCGGAAGGCTATCTGGAGATCCGGGTGCGGCTGGTGCGGGAGGCCGGGGAGGCCAATGTCTGGCTCCGGATGAACCGGGCCTTCCTGCATGCCCTCAGAAAGGAGCTCCTGGTTTGGCGCTCCCTGGATGTCGAGGCCCATGGCCGCTTTGCCGAGGTGCTGCGGCAGGCCGAGGCCCGGGACATCTATGAGCAGTGCCGGCCGGCCGGCTCCGGCCTGGCCGCAGAGGCCAGCCCATGACCGCAGGCAAGCCCGCGCCCGAGGATTTCAGCGGCCGCTTTCTGAGCCGGCAGGACAGCCAGCCGGCCGCCCGGCTGCGCCTCCGGGCCCTGGTCGCCGGGCTGGCCGGCGCCGTGCTCCTGGCGGCGGTCACCCCGTTCAACAACGCCTTTCTCCAGGGCACCCCGCTGGGCGGCGGCCACTTCCCCCTGGCCCCCTTCGTGCTCTTTTTGCTCCTGGCCCTGGCCACCTGCCTGGTCCGGGCGCTCTTCCGGGGCTACCGGCTGTTCTCCGGCCAGGAGCTGCTCTATGTCTGGGTGCTCATGGCGGTGGTCTCCGGCATCGCCTACACCGGCCTGGTGCGCACCCTGTTCATCAACCTCACCGCACCGTTCCAGTTCGCCACCGCCGAGAACCGCTGGCAGGAGCGGCTGCAGCCGCTCTTGCCCGACGGCTGGTATCCGGAGCCGGCGGCCATCGAGACCCTGTACAACGGCCTGCCCGAGGGCCGCAGCCTTTCCTGGCTGGAGGTGGTGGCCCGCATCCCCTGGCCAGCCTGGAGCCAGGCCCTGGTGGCCTGGGCCGGCTTTGTGCTTCTGGCCTACCTGGCCATGCTCTGCCTGGTGCACCTGGTGGGACGGCAGTGGCTGGTCAACGAGCGGATGAACCTTCCCCTGCTCCGGGTGCCCATGGTCCTGGCCGAGGCCGTGGACAGCGGCGGCCTGGCCCGGCTGCTCCGGGACCGTTATCTCCTGGCCGGCCTGTCGCTGCCGGTCTGCCTGCACCTGGTGAACGGCCTGCACTTCTACTACCCGGCAGTGCCCCAGATCCCGACCCTGATCCTGGCCGGCATCTACTTCCCGCCCGCCGGCCTTCTTGCCGGCTTTGCCAAGCTCAAGATCTGCATCTACCCGGCCTTCATCGGCTTCGCCTTCCTGGCCGCCCGCCAGATTTCCTTCTCCTTCTGGTTCTTCCACCTGGCCGCCGGTCTTCTGGTGGGCCTCCTGGCCGTACTGGGCTACCACGTGCCGGCCGCCGCCCTCGGCGTCACCTTCGGCCCCACCCTGAGCCGGCCAGAGGAGATGCAGATGATCGGCGCCTACGGCGTCTTCTTCCTCTTCCTGCTCTGGCTGGCCCGGGCCAACTGCCTCCTGGTGCTCCGGCAGGCCGTGGGCCTCGACCGGGCCGCCGGCGCCGCCGGCATCCGCCGGGCCTTCT
>JBFMBH010000005.1 GCA_040755095.1 Thermodesulfobacteriota bacterium | reverse complement strand
AAGGCCGGGGCACCGGCGGTCATCTGGGCGGTGCCATTCAGAAACTGCACCAGGAGCCACAGGCCCAGAAACAGCACCGCCGGCAGCTCGACGAAATAGAAGAAGATGAAGATCGGCACCAGGGTGAGGATCCGGGCCCGGGGAAAGAGCAGGAGATAGGCGCCCAGCACCCCGGCAATGGCGCCGCTGGCGCCAACCAGGGGCACCGGCGCCAGTGGTCGCGCCAGATACTGAGCCGCCACCGCGGCCAGCCCGCAAGCCAGGTAGAAGACCAGATAGCGGCCGCGGCCCAGCCGGTCTTCCACATTGTCGCCGAAGATCCACAGCATCCACATGTTGGCCAGAAGGTGCAGCCAGCCACCGTGGAGGAACATGGAGCTGAGGGACGTCAGCCAGACGCCGGGATCGGTTCCGGGATCGTGGATGGCGGCATACAGCCGCGCCGGCACAAAGCCCAGGGCCCAGACCGCCCGCTCGAAACGCCGGTCCCCCTGGCTCCACAGGTGGAGAAACGCCGCCGCGTTGACGATGATGAGGGAAACGGTTACAACAGGGGGTCGGCGGGCTGGAATATTGTCCCGCAACGGCAGCATCTTGGCTCCCTGGCCTCATCCGCGGTGAGCCTGTGGCCCGACCGGCTTCTCCCCTTCCTGTGCCCACGCCCCGATGACCGAGCCTCCTCCGCCAACGTCTCCCCGGCCCCGGGCGGTCTTGGCCGCCATGGCCCTGCTGGTGGCCATCACCGCCGGCGTCTATGCCAACTCCTTCCACGGTCCCTTCACCTTCGACGATGCCGACAACATCGTCGAGAACCGGGCGCTGAGAATCGATTCGCTCTCCTGGACGGCCCTGGCCCGGGCGGCGTCCTCCGGTCCCTCCAGCCACCGCTGGCTGCCCAACCTCACCTTCGCCCTGAACTACGCCCTGGGCGGGGACGAGGTCTGGGGCTTCCACCTGGGCAATCTCCTGGTGCACCTGGGAGCAGCCCTCCTGGTCTTCACCCTGGCCTGGCAGATCCTGGCCAGGGCCCAGGGGAGCCGCTCCTATCCCCGGCCGCTGGCGGTGGCGCTGGTGGCGGCCCTCCTCTGGTCCTGCCATCCGTTGGGGACCAATGCGGTAACGTATATTGTCCAACGCATGACCAGTATGGCAACCCTTTTCTCGCTGGCCAGCCTGGCCCTGTGGATCCAGGGCCGGGACCGCGGCCGGGCCGGCTGGCCCTGGCTTACGGCAGCCGGACTGGCCTGGATCGCGGCCCTGGCCAGCAAGGAGAACGCCGCCATGCTGCCCGTCATGATCTGGGGCTTCGAGCTGGCCCTGCCCCGGACCGGGTACCGCCCCCTGGACTGGCGGTTCTTCCTGGCCTTGCCGCTAGGCCTCGCGCTTCTGGCCGGCCTGGGCCTCCTCTACACCGGCGGTGATCCGGTGTCGGGGATCCTGGCCGGATACGAGCTGCGGTCCTTCACCCTGGTGGAGCGGCTCCTCACCGAGGCCCGGGTGGTCTGGCACTACCTCGGCCTTCTGGTCCTGCCCCTGCCGAGCCGGCTCACCCTGGCCTACGATTTCCCGGTGTCCCACGACCTTCTTGACCCGCCGTCCACCCTGGCGGCGCTCCTCGGCCTCCTGGTCCTGGTCGCGGCCATGGTGGCCAGCTGGCGGCGGTGGCCCCTGGTTGCTTTTGCCCTGTTCTGGCTGCTGGGCAACCTGGTCATCGAATCCACAGTGCTTCCCCTGGAGCTGGTCTTCGAGCACCGCCTCTACCTGCCGATGGTCCTGGTGGCCATCGCGGCCAGCGCCGAGGCCAGCCGGCTCCTCCACCACCGACCCCGGCTTCTGGCCGGACTGGCGATCCTGGTGGTGGTCAGCCTGGGCATGGGCACCTGGCAGCGGAACCGGGTGTGGGCTTCAGAGGAGACCCTCTGGCAGGATGTCGTCGCCAAGGCCCCCCGGCTCAGCCGCGGCTACATCAATCTGGCCAAGGCCCGCAGCCAGGCTGGTCAGGACGCCGAGGCCGAGGCCCTGCTCCGCAAGGCCTTGGCCCAGAGCCCGGACGATGGCAACGTGGCCCTCAACCTGGGCATCGCCTGCGAGCGTCAGGCCCGCCTGGAGGAGGCGCTGGCCATGCTGCAGAGGGCCGGCCGGGCCAAGATGGTGGATCGGCCGCAGCTGCACAGCGCCACGGCCATCGTCCTGCGCAAGCTGGGCCGCTTCGCCGAGGCGCAGGCCCAGGCCCGCCTCGCCCTCTCCCTGCAGCCGGACCTCCTGGAGGCCCGCCTGACCCTGGCCGTGGCGGCGGCCCAGCTGGGGGACCACCCCCGGGCGGTGCAGCTCTTCCGGGAGGCGGCCGCCCAGGGCCTGGACAGCGTCGACCTTTACAACAACTGGGCGGTCAGCCTGTTCACGCTGGGTCAGGTGGAGCCGTCCGTCGCCCTTCTGCGCCGGGCCGTCCAGTTGGACCCCCGCCATCCGGAAAGCCACTACAACCTGGGGATCGCGTACAGCGCCCAGGGCCTTCTTGCGGAGGCCCGCCAGGAGATGACCCTGGCCATGGCCCTGGAAGCGGAGCTGGCCCAGGAAAAGGGCCGGTAGGGGAGGCGCCCCTACTCGGTCAGGGGCATGGTGCTCAGGGGCAGGACGAAGTAGAAGTTGTTACCCTGCTCCGTGGGCTCGTAGCCCACCCGGCCGCCGTGCATCTCGATGACGTGCTTGACGAAGGACAGGCCATGGCCGGTTCCCGGCTCGACGCCGCAGTTGGAGCCACGCACCCCCTCCGAGAACACCGCCACCCCCTCGTCGGGGCTCAGATGCCGGCCGGTGGTGAAGACATTGAACTTGATGCCGTCCTTGTTGGGGCCGAAGTAGTGGCGGTGGTATTCCCGGCCGTAGCTCACCGTCTTGCGGGGCTGGCCCCAGCGGTCGAGGATCGTCTCGGTGTACTTGAGGGCGTTGGAGAAGAGGTTGGCGTACACCTGGGAGAGAAGGCCGATATCGACGCTCAGGGCGACCTCCTCCTGGGCCATCTCCGCGGCGTACTCGACGGCGATGCCCCGGCCCTCGAAGCGCTTGAGATAGTGGGACAGCTGGGGCTCGACGATCTCCTTGCCGACGATGCAGGTGCGGGGCCGGAGCACCAGGTGGCCGGCCTCGAAATGGTCCCGCCGGAACAGGCTTTCCAGGAACAGGCTGATGTTGGCGTGATGCTTCTGCAGCTCTTCGTACAGGCTGGACAGGTCCTGGTGCACCCCAGCCAGACGGGTGCGGATCTCCGCCAATCCGGTAGCCGGCTCCTCGTCCATCTGCTGCTCCAGGGCGGCGATCTCGGTGATCCGCTTCCTGAGCTGCCGGAACAGGTACTTGTAGTACATGTTGGGCACGATGACGTCGTGCTCGATGTCCCGGACCAGGGAATTGATGAACTTGAGGTGCCGGATGTTCTGGCGGGAGATGATGCGGTTGTGGAGATTGAAGCCGATCCGGTTGGTGTACTTGGTGAGAAAGAAGCGATCCGAGCCGGTGAGGCGCGAGCTGGGAAAGAGCTCGAACATGCCGATCACCCGGTCCTTCTCGAAGAGCGGCATGTCGCCGGCCACCAGCCGCTTGCCGTGGACGGGCACCACGTAGGAGTCGCCGGTGCGGTACGATTCTGCGGCCAGTGCGATACCGGCCGGCGCCGGCGGCCGGTCATCCCGGACGCCTTCCAGGCTGCTGCAGACCAGCACCAGCTCGTCACGGCCCTCGTCGACCAGATAGAGGGCGCTTTCGACGTTGATGAACTCCAGAGGCAGGGAGACGCAGATGCGGAAGAAATCCCGGAGGGTGTCGAATTCCTGGGCCAGATCGAAGAACGTCTTGAGGAGGTCGTTCTGGATGCGGGTGAAATCGTATTTGATGTAGTTGGCCCGCTTCTGCCGGATGCGATCCCGGATCAGCTCCAGATCAGGACGGACCATCATGAGCACGGGTCCTCCCAGAGACCTGACGACAACGGCTCGCCCGTCAGGCGGGTGGCCGGAAGCTCTCCACCAGCACCTCGTCGGTAGCCCCGGTTTCCTGCAAAAGCACGTCCACGTGCTCATCGGCCGTGGTCCGGACCACCCGCCCCACATAATCGGGCTGGATGGGCAGCTCCCGGCAGCCCCGATCCACCAGCACCGCCAGCTGAATGGAGTGCGGCCGCCCGAAATCCATCAGGGCGTCCAGGGCGGCCCGGATGGTCCGGCCGGTGAACAGCACGTCGTCCACCAGGATCACCGTCTTGTCGTCCACCGAGAAGGCGATGTCCGTCTTCTTCACCACCGGATTCTGCCAGGCCAGGCTCCAGTCATCCCGGTAGAGGGTGATGTCCAGGCTGCCCACTGCCGGCACCACCCGCTCGCCGGTCAGGGAGCGGATCAGCCGCTGCAGGCGGTCGGCCAGGAAGACCCCGCCGGTGTGGATGCCGATGACCGCGATCTTGTCGGTGCTGCGGTTCCGCTCCAAGAGCTGGAGCGCCATCCTTTGCAGCACCCTCTCGATGTCCTCGGCGGTCATCAGGGTGGTCTTCTTGCTGGTCACGAGCGGTGTCCCCCTTAACCTGGCACCTGCCGGATAGCGACACGGGCAGCGAGGCCCAATCAGGCCAGTGTAGTCAATCGCCTGTCGGGCGTCAAGGGGGACCAAGGCTGCCGGACCGCTCCCCAGGCCAGTTCCCCGTTGCGGCCGCCGCCGGTTTCGTGCTATCTGGTTGTCGAGCTGACACTGTTTCCGGGCGGCGGCCTGACCGCTCCCTGACCTTTGACCCTTTCCAGGAGGACACCATGGCATCTGGCAGCCAGGGCGTATCGGCGCAGGATTTCCAACGGGCACTGGACCTCGGCCGGCCGCCCAACATCCGGCGTCTCTTTCCCCATTCCCGTGCCCTCCTGGTCAGCGGCAAGGTGGTGGACCGGGCCATGCTGGCCAAAGGCCAGGCCGTGGCCGTGGCGGCCAACGGCCGCAGCCATCTCGTGATTCGGGGCGCCCTGCAGGCGGCCCAACGGGCCAACGCCCCCATCATCATCGAGATCGCCAAGAGCGAAGGTGGCACCAACGGCTATTGCGCGGTCAATTTCTGGAATATGGCCCGCCAGGTGGACAGCCTGGCCAACGAGCTGGGCATCACGGTGCCGGTGGCCATCCACGCCGATCACTACGGGATCAAGAACTGGGCCGATGTGGAGCGGGCTGTTGCGGAGATCCCCAGCCTCTTTGACGCTGGCATCACCTCCATTGCGGTCGACGCCTCCCACATGCCCGACGACGACAACCTGCTGGCCAATCTGCGGGTGGCCTCCATGCTGCCGGCCTGGGCTGGCCTGGAGACCGAGGTGGGCGAGATCAAAGGCAAGGAGGGCCTGTCCACCAGGGCCGAGGCCCTGTTCCTCATTCAGGGCCTCAATGCCCACGGCATCTTCCCGGACTGGATCGCCCTCAACAACGGCACCACGCACGGCATCGAGGCCTCGGCCCAGGGCATTCAGGTGGAGCTGACCCGGCAGATCCACGAGGCCCTGGCCCCTTACCAGGTGTCCGGCGCCCAGCACGGCACCTCGGGCAACAGCTCGGAGCGGCTGCGGGAGATCACCGGCCGCACCCGCACCACCAAGGCCAACGTCGCCACCGCCCTGCAGATGATCAGCTGGGGCCTGGAGGTCAACGACTACGGCAACGCCCTCATGGACGCCAGCGGCGACTTCATCAAGGTCACGGGCGCGGGGATGAGCGAGGAGCTGTGGGCCGAGATGAAGGCCTACGCCCAGGAGAAGGGCATCAGGGGCGGCAACTACAAGAGGCTCAACCAGCCCTTCGAGACCAGGATCCTGGCCCAGCCCCGGGAGATCCGCGAAAGGATGGCCAAGCGGGTGGAGGACTTCATCTACCGGATGCTGGTGGAGGTCCTCAACGCCCAGGATACGGCGCCTCTGGCGGTGGCGGCCATTCTGGCGGCGGGCAGCTTCGATCTCGGGCCCAAGGGCAGCCGGATCGAGGATCCCGCGGCCTGGACCGAGGAGCAGATCCGGGCTCGGGCTCGGAACCTGGCCCAGGACAAGGGACCGGCCGGCGATTTCGACGATTGAGGACGCGCCGCGGGCCGCCCTCCCCGGGGCGGCCCGTGCCTTTGCCGCCGGCTAGCGCCGCTGCCAGAAGAAGTCGATGCCCAGCGCTCCCACCCGGTTGATCGCCGCAGGATACGCCTCGCACTCGGCCGCAAAGACCTTGGCGGCAATGCTTTCCGGCGTCTCGTCATCGTCCAGGGCCACACAGCGCTGGACGATGATCGGGCCCTCGTCATACGCCTCGTTGGCGAAATGCACCGTGCAGCCGCTCACCTTGACCCCCCGGGCATGCACTGCCCGGTGCACCCGCATGCCGTAGAAGCCGGCACCGGCAAAGGCCGGGACGAGGGAGGGATGGATGTTGAGCACCGCCCGGGACAGTTGGGGGGGCGGGGTGTAGAGCTTGAGGTAGCCGGCCAGACAGATGAGGTCCAGGGAGTAGCCGGCGAGGATCCGGTTGGTGGCCTCGCTGTCCGGGGCGACCAGGGCCGGGTAGCCGTAGCGCCTGGCCTTTTCCAGGCCCAGGGCCTGGGGCACGTTGGCGACCACCACCTGGATGCGGGCATCCAGGCTGCCATCGGCAATGCGCTCGTGGAAGTTGTCCAGGGTCCGGCCGCTGCCGGACAGAAGTACGGCCAGCTGTTGCATGCCCCCTCCTCACCGGCCCCACGGCCGGTCGCGTGCCTCAGGCCTTGACGTGTGCGGCCAGATAGTCGGCAATGGCGCGGTCGTAGCCGCTGGTGAGCGCAAAAACCTTGGCCGCCAGCCGGAACCGGGTCCCGAGGGTGGTGTTGCCATTGGCCCGGATCTCCGCCAGCACGGCCGGGTAGTCCGCCGGGTCCACGATCACCGTGACGTCCCGATGGTTCTTGGCCGCTGCCCGCAGCAGGGTGGGGCCGCCGATATCGATGTTCTCGATAGCGTGCTCCAGGGTACAGCCCGGCTCTTGGATCGCCTTCTCGAAGGCATAGAGGTTCACCACCACCAGGTCGATGGGCTTGATGCCGTGCTGGGCCATCTGGGCCTGATGGCTCGGATTGGCCCGCTGGCCCAGGATGCCCCCGTGCACCAGCGGGTGCAGGGTCTTGACTCGGCCGTCCAGCATCTCCGGAAAGCCGGTATGCTCCGAGACGTCCTTGACCGGGATGCCGGCATCCCGGAGGCGTTTGGCCGTGCCGCCGGTGGACAGGATCTCCACCCCCAGCCCCGCCAGCTCCCTGGCAAAGGCCTCGATGCCCGTCTTGTCCGTCAGACTGATCAACGCTCGCTCAACCTTGGTCATCTTCCCACGCTCCTTGTCGTTTTCGGAGAGCCCCCGCCTCCCCGTGAGGCTTTGGTCATGAAACCGCGCCGCCCATGAAGCTCGCCAGCGTCGGCATCAAGAACATCCGTTACCCGGTCCAGGTGGAGGAGAAGGCTGGCAGCCGGCAGCAGACCGTAGCCACCGTCTGCCTGTCCGCCGCCATGCCCAGCTCCCGGCATGACACCTGCGCCGCCAGTCTTCTCGAGGTGCTGCACCGCTACCAGGCCCAGATGAGCGTCCGGATCTTCTCCCGCCTTCTGGAGGAGGTACGGGAGCGGCTGGCCGCCCAGTCCGCCCAACTCGCCATGAGCTTTCCCTACTTCCTCACCAAGGAGGCGCCGGTGTCGGGCACCCGCAGCCTGATGGAGTACCGCTGCGCCTTCACCGGCACGGTGGGGGACCAGACCCGGGACTTTGTGCTCGGGGTGTGGGCGCCCATCACCACGCTGTGTCCTTGCTCCAAGGAGATCAGTCAATTCGGGGCCCACAACCAGCGGGGCGAGGTCAACCTCAACGTCCGCTTCCGCCGCCGCTTCCTGTGGGCGGAGGACCTCATCGCCCTGGTGGAGCGGGCCGCCTCGGCGCCGGTCTTCGCTCTCCTCAAAAGGCCGGACGAGAAGTACGTGACCGAGGCCGCCTACCGGAACCCGATGTTTGTCGAGGACGTGGTCCGCCGGGTGGCGGAGCTGGCATCCGGCTTGCCGGAGATCGCCTGGTTTTCGGTGGGGGTGGAGAGCTTCGAGTCCATCCACAAGCACAGCGCCTACGCCTTCCTGGAAGGCACACCAGAACCGAAAGAACGAACCGCAGAAGGTCCAACAAGGAATTTCGAAGGTCGAAGGGACCGGTAGTGGACGTTTCAGACCCGTTCCGCCGGTCCCTTCAGGCGGTTGGACATTCCTTGTTCGACATTGGATATCCGCTGTGGAGACCGGTCATGCCCGTTAGCGCCGGTAAATATCCACCCGGCCGTTGCCCTCGTTGGCCACGCACAGGCGGCCCAGGCCGTCGAACAGCAGCTGAGAGGGGAAATAGAGCTGGCCCCGGGCGCTGCCCACCTCCAGGAAGCCGTAGCGGAATTCGCCGCCACGGTCGAAGACCCGAATGGCGCCGGCGTGCCGGTCCAGAACGTAGATGAGCCCGTGCTCGTCGACATCGAAGGAGACCGGAAACTCCAGATCCCCCTTCAGACCGATCTTCCGGGACACCGAGCCGTCGGCGCCAAAAACCACCAGCGCACGGTTTCTCTGGTCCAGGGCCCAGACGCCGTCACTCCTCACCTTGAAGTCCACGAAAGCGGCCTTCTCCTCGCCCCGGAGCTCTGTGGTCACGCTCAGATCGGGGCCCAGGCGCAGAACCCCCCCCCGGCTCCGGTCCAGAACGTAGATGGTGCCCGCCGGGTCCACGAACAGCCGGTCCAGGAACACCGTTGCCCCGTCCTTGTACTTGACCGTCTTGGCCTCCACCTTCTGGGCCTTGAGATCCACGTACTGCAGGGCATTGAGCTTGCGATCCACCACCCAGATCCCGCCCCGGGGATCCCGGCCCATGGATACCGGCAGCCCGAGCTGACCGCCCGCCCGGAGCTGCTTGAGGAAGACCCCCTCCCGATCGTAGGAGGCAAGCCGGGAGTTCATGGTGTCCACCACGTAGTAGCGCTCCTCGGCCGCATCCCAGAACAGGCTGGCCGGCCTGAGCAGATGCACCCCGGCGTCATCGCCGGTCAGGGCCTTGTCCCATTTCCACGGGGAACGATCGGCTGCCGCTGGCGCGGCGACCAGGATGACCGCCATCAGGGCGGCTGCGAGCGTCCTCTTCATGGTCGGAGTCTCCTTCCTCGGGGCTAGTAGCTCTTGTGGCACTGGACACAGAGGTCCTTCTCCCCCGACAGGCGGAGGTTGTACTTGAAGGCGGTGCCATGGACATTGTGGCAGGTGACACAGGTCACCGGTTGGCCGGAACGGGGATCCCGGACCTTGTCGCCGATGGGGTGGACAAACTTGCCCTGGGTGGCATGGCACTGCTCACAGGTGCCATTGCCATCCCCCCGGATGAGGGCGATCTGGTTGGAGCCGTGGGCCTGATGGCAATTGGTGCAGACCCCCCAGTTGGGATGGGTGTGCAACGCCCCCTCCCGGCGCTTGAAGGTGTCGGCGTGACAGCGCTTGCAGACACCGTACTGGGTGCCGGCCAGCATCTTCTTGTCGTCCGCTGCATGGGCGTTGTGGCAGGACAGACAGATGTTGTCCACCCCGGACACCGACATCATGTGGTTGTGGGTGTAGTTGAAGGAGCTCTGGATGCCTTCGTGGCAGTCGAAGCACAGGGCCACCCCTTTGTCGGTACGGTTGTGGCAGGTGCCGCAGTCCTTGTCTTTGAACGGCGGGTGGAGGTTGTTGCGCACCAGGGCGTTGTGGTCCGAGCCGTGGCCGCTGTGGCAGGTGAGGCAGTCCATCCCCGCCAGGGCCCGTCCCAAATGCTTGCCGCGGATCGCGCCTTCGTCCTTGTGGCAGCCCAGGCACAGCCCCGGCACCCCGGCCTTGAGCAGGGCGACCGTGCTGGAGCCGTGGGCCACGTGGCAGGCCTGACACTGGCCCCGGGCAAACGGCGCATGGGTATGCCGGGCACCCCGGCCGGCCACCTCCTTGTGGCAGCCGAAGCACAACTCCGGTACCCCGGCCTTGAGCAGGGCATCGTCCTTGCCCGCATGCGGCAGGTGGCAGTCGGCGCACTTGCCCTGCCGGACCGGGCCGTGCAGCATCTCCTGCTTCTTCAGCCCCTCGTCGATATCCTTGTGGCAGCTGAAGCACAGCTCCGGGGATTTGCCATAGAGCAGGGCTTCATGGCGGGAGGCGTGGGGGCTGTGGCAGGAAAAGCATTTCTTCTCCGCCACCGGGCCATGCACCACCCGGCCAGCGAAGCTCTCGGGGTCGTGGCAGGCCGTGCAGTTGGTCCGGGCGGCCTGGGCCTCGGCGAGGGTGAAGCCGAGGCCGGCCGCCATCACGACGATCAGGAAAAAGCCGCGCATCACTTCGCCTCCTCGTGGCATGGTTTGCAGTCCCGCTCCTTGAAGGGGGCATGCTCCACCGCAAAGGTCAGGCTCTGGGTGGGAGAGCCATGGCTGTCGTGGCAGCTGGTGCAGCTCTTTTCCGACGGCCGGATCCCCTTGTGGATCCGCACCATCTCCGTATCACTGATCTGATGGCAGGTGGCGCACAGACCTGAGGCGCTGCGGGCCAGCAGCTTGGCCTCGGCGCCGGCATGGCTGACGTGGCAGCTGGCGCACTGCCCGGAGACCGCCGGCTCATGCGCGAAGCCGCCGCTCCAGAATTCCGCCACCTCCTTGTGGCAGGCCAGGCACAGCTCGGGCATCGCCCGGGTGATCAGGTGGTCCTGGGCCGAGGCATGCGGCGTATGACAGGCGGTGCAGTTCCGCTTGACCACCGGTTCATGGACCTGCCGGGCCGAGCCGATCTGGCGCTCCAGGCCGCTGTGACAGGTGAAGCAGGTGTCCGCCAGCTTGTGCACCAGGGTGAAGGGGTTGTCCGAGCCATGGGGGGCGTGGCACTTCATGCACTCGCCCTGGGCAAAGGGCTGATGCTTCTTCATATTGGCCGTCCGCTCCTCGATGAGCTTCTGGTGGCAGGAGGCGCACAGGGCAACGCCGCTGGCCTTGAGCATGCCGGCGCTTCTGGAGCCGTGGGCGGCGTGGCAGCCGGTGCAATCGCCGTTGGCAAAGGGATGATGGAGATAGGCCAGGGTCATATCGTCCCCGGTCTTCTTGTGACAGGTCAGGCAGATCTCCTGCTCGCTTCCCGCCAGAAGATGGCTGCCCTGGGACTCGTGGGGCGAGTGGCACAAGGTGCAGCGCCGCTCCTTCACCGGCTGGTGGCTCCGGTCGGCCAACCCCGGCTCCTTGCCATGGCAGGAGAAGCACAGGTCGGCGGCAGGGCTCTTGAGCAGCGGCTTGACCGGTGCGGCGTGGGCCGCGTGGCAGGTCAGGCACCGGCCTTCGGCAGCCGGCTGGTGGCCGTTCTCGGTCTGCCCTGTCTTCTCCGGCCCGATCTGCTTGAAGGTATGGCACTCGAAGCACAGCCTTTCCGGGGCCTGACGGGACATGGCCTGGTGGTTGCTGCCGTGGGGGGCGTGGCAGGAGAGACACTCGCCCCCGGTGACCGGTGCATGGACGCTCTGGGTCTGACCGGCGGTCACATCGTCATGGCAGCCGCGGCACAGGCTGCTGCCCGTGCCGGTCAGGGCGAGTGGCTCGGGCTTGCCCTTGCCGGCATGGCAGGACTCGCACTGCCCCTCCAGCATCGGCTGGTGCGGGACCTCCCGGATCAGCTTGGCGCGACTGGCCGAGTGGGGCTGATGGCAAGAGACGCAGCCCCCCTGCACGGGGTACCCCCGGTGGCCTGCCTCCATCCCCTTGCCGTCCGGCTGGTGGCAGTCCTGGCAGAAGGCGTCCGGCTCCTTGGGCAGCAGCTTGGCTGCCGGGGCGCCATGCACCTGGTGGCATGAGGCACACCCGGTTTGCAGCGGCTGGTGACGGTTGGTGCGGCCGAACTCCGTCTGATCGTGACACTTGAAGCACAAGGTAGCGGCCGGCTCCTTGAGGAGCTTGGCATGGGGGGAGTTGTGGACAGCATGGCAGCTGGTGCAGGCGGCCGTCGTGCTCTGGAGCGGCGGATGGCCGTGAGCCGCCCCCTGGACCGCCTGGCGGACGGCAGCGTGGCAGGAATAGCACAGCTCCGGCTCATCCGCTTTGAGCAAGGTGCCGCCGATCATGCCGTGGGGGTCATGGCAGCCGTCGCATTTGGCCTCCTGTACCGGTTTGTGCACCACCCCGGTCTGGAAGGCCTTGTACTCGGTCTCGTGGCACTCCACGCAGCTCTTCTTGGCCTTGCCGGCAGATCGGGACGACTCGGACGGCTGGGGCACGCAGGCGGCCAGCCCCAGGAGCAGCGCGGCGGTCAACAGCCACACCGTTCCCTGTCTCCCCAAGAGCCCCATCCGACTGCCATTGCCCACTTGGCGTGTCTCCTGCATCATCGAGAGTCCCTCTTCGCAAACGGTTGTACCCTGATCCGGCCTTCGCCCAGGTCACAGGCCACCGGCCGAGGCTCCATCCCTCCCTGCAAGACGCTCGCAGCTGCCTTCAACTGCCCTTTGCCGGCTTGTCCTTCTCCTGTTGCCGGGCCGCCTCCTGGGCCTTCAGGGTGCGGACCACCTCCTGCCACTGGCCGTCATCCACCTCGATCTTGGAGACCGCCCGCAGCTTCTGCCGAAAGGCCTCCTCCTTCTCCTGGATCCGCTCCTCGTGCAGCTTCCTGGTGATCATGTGCTTGACTTCGTCCAAGGGCCGCACCACCGACTCCCGCCGGCGGATAAGCTTGATGAAGTGGGTATCCTCGCCGATCTTCACCGGGCCCACCTGCGCCCCCTCGGCCACTCCGGACAGGGCCTCGACCATCGCCGGATCGAGATCGCTCACCAGCACATTGGTCGGATTCACCCCGCCGGCCACCACATGGTTGGCCACCTCGAAGAAATCCTTGCCCGAGAGAAGCTCCTTGCGCAGGAAATCGGCCAGCTTCTCGTCCCGGGTGCTCAGGATGGCGAGCTCCAGGGAGGCGGGGTGGGTGAACAGCTGCTGGTTGGCCTGGTAGAAGGCCTGGGCCTCCTGGTCGCTGACCTCCACCTGGGTGCGGAACAGCCGGTTCTTCAGCTCGAGGATCATGCGCCGCTGGCGGTAAAAATCGAACACATCCTTGATGGGCGGCTTCTGCTCATAGTGACGGTCCAGGGCGGCCCGAACCGTCAGCTCCGCCCCCAGGTAATCCATGAGCACCCGGCGCTTGGCGTCATTGAAATCGCCATGCACCATGTCGAAAGAGCCCTGGGCATTGGGCCGCATCCGCATGGACAGATCCCGCATCACCATCTGCACGAGCTCACCGCCGGTGACCGTCCTGCCGCCCTTCATCTCCACCACCACGGCGCTCAGCTGCTCCTGGGAGCCGCCGTTCATGGGCAGGGCTTCGATCCGGTCGTCGTGGGTCACCACCTCGTACTCCTTCATCAGACGGACCAGGAGGTCTCTGGTCAGGCGGCCGTCCTCCTCCTTGAAGAGCCGCTCCTCGATGTCCTTGCGGATCCTCTGGAAGTCCTCTTGGCTGCCAGCCTGCTGCTCTACCTTCCGCACCAGGTAGTAGGTCTTCTTGGGCTCCCAGAACAGGGGACCGAGCACGGAGCCGAGCTCGGCCTTCGCCAGATCCTCCCGGTAGGTCTCGGGCACCTTGCTCTTCCGCAGCCAGTCCGACGAGATCACCTTGGGCGGCTCGGCCAGGCCGAGGCTGGGATCGGTGACGACCTCGGCGAACGGGCGGCCAGCCCGCGCCAGCTCAGCGAAGCGGCCAGCAGCCGCCTGGTCGGCGATGAGCACGCTCTCGATCTTGTACAGGGGCGCCTCGTCCTGCAAATAGCGCTGCCAGAGGCGCTCCTCATCGACGGCGGCCATCCTGCTGGTCACCTCGTCCTGGCGCAGCTGCATGAGGGCCCGCACCTTGAGGAAGGTGAACAGCTTGGCCTGCACCGCCGGGGCATCGCCCAGCTCCATCTGCTCGGCCTCCTGATAAAACAGCAGCCAGTCGATCCAGAAATCCGGGCTGTCGGGAACCGGGCTGTCCTCTTCCTTCCACTGCTCCCAGAATTGCAGAAAATCCGCCTTGCTGTGCCCGGCGCCATTGAGAACCAGGAGGTGCCGTTCCCCGAAGGGCCACACCGCCTGTGCCAGGGAGCCCCAGAGCACCAGCACCGTCACGAGGCCCAGCAAGCTGGCCCGCTTCACAACCGACAACCCTCGAAGCCCAAGATACGCCATTCCTCGATCGCCTCCTTGCTCATCCGGCTCACCAGCTCCGAAATGGTCTGCACCACCCCGACGTGCATGAGCCATCGATACTCATCCCCGGCACGGTGGTGGTGGGTCACCACCAGGGGCTTGCCATCCCGGATCCGGATCAGCTCCAGGGAGAAGGCCACCTCTGGCACCACCATATCCCGGCCCTCGGAGCCTTCGCTCATGCCGAGCACCGTGCCCGCCACGATGGCGTCCACGCCCATGGTCTGGCCCATCTTGATGTAGAAGTCCCGGGACAGGGTCGCCTGGGGCAGCTGCCGGTTCTCCCGGAAAAAGGCCAGCACCTCACCCTCCAGGGCTACATCGAAGCGGCCGCTGGCGATGAGCTCCGCGGTGAACGTCCGCTGGACCACGTGCCCGCCAAAGGGCACCTTGCCCTGGTCCCGGAAGGGCAGCACCGCCACCCGGCAGATCCCCTCCCCCCCCGCGGCCACCAGGCCCAGACTGTGCTGGGCCTTGCCGCAGCCGGCGGCGAGACACGCCAGAAGAACGGTGACGAGCCAGTGTACCCGACCTGGATGCGAACCGCCAGGGGTCCCCCCGGAGCGGCTTTTCGACCCGGGCGGCCAGCAGCCGGTGCTGGCCGAACTAGAACTCCTCATGCCAGACATCGGTCTCCTTCTTGTCTTGGTCCTCGCCGCCGCCGGTAACGGGCAGCTCCACGGTCTCGCTGCGGGCGTGGCGCTCGTTGCCCAGGACATCCCGCACCAGGTAGGAGACCAGAAAGACCGTCTCGGCGCCGGGATCCAGCGTGACGGTGGCCGGCAGCGTCTCTCCCTCCTCTTCCAGAAGGAAGTTGCGCTCCCGATCCGTGACCCGCAGCTGCCAGTACTTCACCGGCACCGGCTCCATCTCGCCGGTCTGGGGATCGGGGACCGCCATGAGGTGGAGCTGAACCCTCCCGTCTTCGAGACGCTCCATGGCGGGCAGCACCCGGGGCTGATTCTTGCCCAGGTACAGCTCCGCCGAATCCGCGATCTCGTTGCCCATGACATCGGTGACGGTGAGGATGAGCCGGTAGTAGCCGGAGCCCAGAGGCCCCTGATCACCGGCACCGCGCCAGACCATGGCTTCGGGCAGGCTCTCGATGCTTTTGAAGTCCATGAGGAAGGCGCCGGTCTTCGGGTCTTCGATCTGGATGCGGAACGAAGCCACGGGAGCGGTCTTGTTGACGACCGGGCTGATGCTCAGGAAGGAGCGGAAGGCGATGACGCCGGAATCCCCCAGGGGCACGCCGTTGCCGAAGCGCAGGGACACGGTCGGCGGCTCGTTCACCACCCGGTAGGAGGCCAGGAACTTGGACTCCTCCCGCCGGCCTTTCCACCGCAGAACCGTGGCGACCGAATAGCGCCCCTCTGCCTCCGGCGCCTGCCAGCTCGCCCAGTAGGTGCCGCTCTCCTTGGCCATGGACACCAGACTGATGCGCTTGCCCCCCAGCTTCAGGAAGACGTCGGTGGGCGGCTCCTCATCAAAACGGAAGCCCACCCGGCACTCCATCCGGCCATTGCCGGCGACGAACCGGGAGCTCAGATCGAAGCTCTCCACCGAGTATGGCGGAATGGGCAGGTCCACCAGGGCTTCGCCGGGCTCCGGAAACTGGAACGGCACCCGGGCCAGGACCAGATCGGTGATCGCGGCCAGACTGGTGACAGCGTCGATTCCCAGGGGTTTCACCAGCTCGGTGGCGGCCAGGCTCTCGTTCCAGGCCCAGACGGCCTTGCCGGTGTGGGCGTCCACCAGGAGAAGGGACAGGCCCAGGGCCGGCTGCGGCTCGGGGCGGCGGTGGGTCACCGTGCCGGTAAGGATCCAGTCCACACCCAGGGCCTCCCGCATGCCCATGGTGTTGAAGAGATCGATCATCCCGGTGTGGCGCACGCGGTTGGTCGCGAGATACGCCCGCACCGCCTGGGCATCCACCACGTTGATTCCGGACACCGTCAGGAGATCGGCGACCTGGGTGGTCATCTCCAGGTCCACCGAATTGGCGCCCCGGGACAGATCGTCGAAGGGCAGAAGCGCCACCTTGCCGCTGGCGGCACCGGCCGGCGCCGGGGCTGCCGGCAGGAGGCCCAGCAGGAAGAGGAGGATCAGGAGGCGGGGCCAGGCACCGGGGGAGAAGCCGAGGCTCATGAGGCGGTGGGACGGCAGGCCTGCTGGACGATGCGTCCTCACGGAGCGAAGGCCAGACTAGTCGCCGCTGAGACTGGCCAGAAGCGACCGCACGAGACGAAAGGTCACCGCCGACTGATCCCTGCCCTGGGTGCCGAGGATGCGGCTCCAGCTGCTGTAGCCGCTGTAAGAGCCGCTGGCCTGCCACAGAATGAGACCGGTCTCGGCATCCACCAGCTTCAAGGTCATGGCAACGACGGGATACGAGTAGTTGCCCTTGCGCTCCTCGTCGTAGGCATCCACCGATCCCAGGAGAAACGCCTGTACGGACAACCGCTTGCCGAGCCGGCGGGCCAGGGCCTCATCCAGAGGCGCATCCGCCTTGCCGGCCTCCTCCTCCAGGATCTTCTCCAGCTGGCCAGTCTCGGTGACGTCGAACAGGCTGTCCACCAGAACCTGGGTCAGCACGATGTTGCGCACCCGGTCGGCGGCAAACTTCTCCTTGGTGTTGTTGGCCAGGGGCATGACCGCCACCTTCTTGATGAAGGTCAGGTCAGCGCCCTCCCGGACATAATAGGTCAGGGCATGGGAGCTGCAACCGGCCACCAGGACCACCAGCAGAAGTCCCCCCAGGCGAGCCGCCACGGCCCCCTGCCATCCCCTGCCGCCCGCCTTCCGCACCTGCCGCCGGATCGGCCACCAGCCAGCCATATGGAAAAGTCCTCTCTGCCAGAATGCCGCCGGTCCGGAGCACGGCCGCCTGCCGCCAATGCCGTCGCCCCACACAGCACAATCGGTTCCGGATCCGTGGCCGCCGGCCCTGGACTGGACGCAGCAGCGCAGACTTCGGGGCGAGTAGAGCACATCACAGGCCTGCTGTCAAGCGCACGTTCCAGGCCCATTCCTCCTCCCGCCACCGGTAGCGGAGGTCCAGGGTCATGAGCTCGTTGAGCAGCCATTTGGACTGCACGGACAACAGATCGTCCTCGTCACTGTGGACGAATGAGCCGGTCAGCTGCAGCTCCCGGCTCAGCCGCACGGCCGGAGACAAGGTGATGGTGCTTTCGTTGCCCCCTTCGTAGTCCAAGGTGCAGGCCAGAACATCCGTCGGCCGCCAGGACAGGGCAGCGCCATAGCCGAAGGGCTCCTCGTCCGCCTCGCTGAATTCCAGGGTGGCGTCCGCCGTGAGCCGGGGCGTCACCCGCATGTTGCCGGTCAGATCCACCTGCATGGCCGAGGCCGTGGCACCGCTGACCCGGTTGGTCGTCTTGGTGGAGGAAGCGGCCAGGCTGGCGGACAAATCGGGGAGGATCTGGGAGTCCAGGCTCAGAAACAGGGCATCCCCGATGGTCTCCAGGGCCTGGTTGGTGTAGCCCTCGGTGCGGGTGAAGCCCAGGGAGGTGGACAGGGCATCCAGGGGCATGGAGGCCACCCGCATGCTGTAGGAGCGGTTCTCCAGGGTATCCTCTTCGTCCCCCGAGGAGATACTGCGGTTGAACGCCGTCACTGGCCGGAAATAACGGTTGGGGGTCCAGTACAGGTTCATGTTGTGGGTCAGGTCCGTGCGCTCGCCCCCGGGCGAGCTTTCCCGCAGGGTGTGCACCAGGCCGGTGGAGAAGCGCCAGTCCATGGCCGGGACGACGTTCATGGTCAGACCGGTCTTGTAGGTGTTGCTGATATTGACGTCCTTCTCGTCGTCGGTGGTGAGGGTGCGCACATGGGAAAGCGTCACCTCGCTGATCCAGGCCGCCACGGAGACTGGCTTCTCAATCCGGCACACCACCTTGAGGAAGTTCTCCCCATTCCACGCCCCAGCGGGCAGGTCGATCAGGAAACGGGGCCGCAGCCCTCCCCCCAACGGCAGGCCGCCGGCCGACGGGAAAACGCCTGACTGATACACGCCGAGCCCATCCGCCCCCGTCAGCCGGTGGAAGGGACCATTCTGGGTCATGCCCCCGTAGACGTCAAAGCTGTAGTCGCCTTCCGTGTCCAGACCTTCCGGCTCCAGCGCAAGCTCCTCGGCCAGCCAGAGAGAGATGCGGGAGACCTCCTGTAACGCCGCTGGCACCTCCACGAGGATATTCCAGAACTCCTCCCCGCTAATGGCGCCAGGGGTATCGACCCCCGCTCGAATGTTCACGACCCGATCCGTGAGCGTCCTGTTCACGAGCCCGTTGGCGAGGCTGAGGTCCATGAAGATATTTTCCTCTGCGGGTCGAGGGTCCTGCCCCGCAAAGGCGTCCTCCGACAACGTGAAGCCCTCCTCGATCACCTTGCCGGCCCCGCCCTTGAATTCGGTGACCCGGCGGTCCAGGGTGGTCTGGTGGCTCATGGACAGCTGCACCCGGTCGTCCAGATAGCGGTCGCTGGCGTCGACACTGAAATCATGGGTGTCGTTGGTGCCGGTGATCTCGTCGATCTCGTCCCAGTTCATGTTCCGGGAAAAGCGGTAGGCGAGCTGGAAGATGGAGATGTCGTACTCCTCGGTCACCGTGCCGGTGACAAAGGAGCTGCGGCCGGTCAGGTCGTCCCCGGATTCGGTGGTGTTGCCGCCGTAGGCGACGCGCACCGAGGGCACCGGCACCGGGAAGGAGGGCCAGGGCTGGTCCCAGCGGCTGGCCCAGGTGACGTCCCAGGCCTGGGAGAAGGTCTTGGGCTGATCCCCCGAGGACTTGCGGGTGGTCGTGGAGTACGACCCGTTCATGCTGAACAGGTCGGTATTCATGGCCAGCCCCAGGTTGGGGTCGATGGCGTAGGCGCCACTGCGCTCGCCGCTGGAGTCGTTGTTGAGCCGGAAGCCCGGGGTGAGGCTTACGGTATCGGTGACGGCGATATCATCCGCCAGGCTCACCTGGAAGGTCTGGCGGAAGGCGTTGTCATTGTCCCTGTCCCCCCGCGTCTCGGAGTAGTCCAGGGTGGCGTTGATGGCCACCGGCCCGGCCCCGGCCTGGCGCCAGGAAACGCCAAGCCCGCATGCCGCCCCCAGCATGGCGAGAAGGCCGACAACCGAGGTCTGTCTGGACTTCAACGAGATCTCCTTGTGAGCAGCGAGTGGCCGCTCGGCTGTCGCCCCCCTGGCCTGACGCCAAAACCGGCCCGGGGCCTTGGATCCGGGCATTCCCTTACCATATTTGCCCCGGTCCGGCTACCGCGAAATGCAGTGCGCAAGCCAGCCCTGGCGGGTGCTTAAGAAGTGCTTATCATGAACTAAGCACCGGCCAGAACAAAATACGCCAGCCGCCGTATATCTTTTCCCTTTCCGATCGCGTACAGTGGCGACCATGAATGGCAGGGCGAATTCCCTTGCAGGCAAATGGCAAATGGGGTAGTAGAGCAGCATACGGAGACAAGACATCGGGCCGGAGTCCACGACTGGGATGCCGAACTGTAGTCCCGCAGTCTGGCCCAAGAACCCGTAAAACGAAACAACAAGGAGGCAAGACCATGAAGAAGCTGTACGGCACCCTGATTGCGGTCGGTGCGGCCGCTGTGCTGGCTGGCCTGGGTGGCAGCGCCGATGCCAAGGTCACCGGCCCCTGCGCCAACTGCCACACCATGCACAACAGCCAGAACGGCACGGTGATGGGCAACACCACCGCCACCAACGACTCGCTCACCATTGACACCTGTGCCGGCTGCCACAAGCAGGACAACGCCGCCGACCGGCTGACCAGCGTCGATGCGCCGGCGATCTGGGGTGACGCCGCTTCGACCGCCACAGTCCTGCCCGGCGGCTACATCAACAGCGCCAACGCCGACAACACCAAGCACAACGTCAACGGTACCGGCGCCCAGGACGGCGTGCTGGCCAATACCCCACCCGGTTACATGGCGGTGGCTGCAGGCCTGCCCGCCAACGCCGCCGGCTGGGGCACCAACCGGCTGACCTGCGCCGGCTCTTTCGGCTGCCACGGCAACCACAGCTACGCCAACGAGACCGTGGCCATCGCCGGCGGTCACCACAACGACACCGCGGTCGGCTTCCGGCTGCTGGCGGGCATCGACGGCACGGAGTCCTCGGCCAGCTACAAGGGCTTCGGCGACACGGACGGCAATGCCTACGACGGCATCAACGGCAACAGCGCCACCGTGGGATCCGGCACCATCACCGGCTACGAGGACACCACCACCATCAGCTACCTGTGCGGCGAATGCCATGGCCTGTTCCACAGCGTCGGCGCCTCGGCCAACACCAACCTGAACACCACCCGCCAGGCTGACCCCGGGGGCACTCCCTGGCTGCGTCATCCCACCGATTTCCGGCTCGGCAACGCCTCCCAGGCCTGGGATTCCTATGCCTCCTACGGCACGGCGGGCACCAACGCCTATGACGAGGAAGTTCCGGTAGGCGCGCCGTTGAGCGCCACGACCCGCGGCACCGCTGCCCTTCCCGCCACTCCGGCGGACGGCATCGTGCTGTGCATCTCTTGCCACCGGGCCCACGGCTCCGACAACGCGGACCTCCTACGCTGGAACTACGACAACATGATCGCCGGCGGCGGCGGCGCCAACAGCGACACCGGCTGCTTCCGCTGCCACACCAACAAGGACTAGCCTCATCGCCGGCCTCTTTCGGAGCTGTTCGAGAAGCTCCTCCAAGGGCGGCCCGTTCGGGCCGCCCTTCTTGTTTCTTGGCCACTTTTCCCTTGTTCCCGGTCGAGCCTACCATATAATATGGGCGCCATGCTGAGCCCTGTCCTCCTCCTGATCCTGCTCCTGGCCACGCTCTGGCCCCAGCCAGCCGGCGCCGCCGCCACCACGGCAGCCAATGTGGAGACGGCGGTGATCAAGGTCCTCGAGGTGGATGCCAACAGCATGGCCCTGGGCTACACCTCGGTCCTCCATTACGACCGCAAGGCCGAGGAGCTCTACGTCCTGCATTCCGGGGCCGGCGGCCGGATCGCCCTCTATGCCGGAGCCGACTACTTTCCGACCTTCACCCTGGGAGAGGGGCGCGAGCTGGGGCGGGCCTCGGCGGTGCTGGTGACCGGTGACGGCCTGCTCTACGCCGGCCGGGGCCCTCTGGCCCAGGGCGAGCTGCCGGCGATCAAGGTCTATGACGGCGCCTTCATCAAGGTGCGGGAAATGACCCTGGACGGCTTCGAGGGCGCCAGCGAATTCTCCCCCCGCCATCTGGTGGAAGGATCCCGAGGCCGCCTCATCATGGCTGGCAGCAACTATCCGGGTGCCCTGGTCCTGGACCGGGAGGGCCGGTTTCTCCACGTCATCGCCCCCACGGACACGGTGCGGGGCGGCCGCCAGGTGGCGGATATCATCGCCTTGGACACCGACCGGGAAGGGAATCTCTACCTCCTCAGTGAGGGCATGGGCAGGGTCTATGTCTACGACGCCGAGGAGCGCTTCCTGTTCCGGTTCGGCGAGAAGGGTGGCTCGTCAGGGAAGCTCGCCCGAGCCCGGGGGGTGGCGGTGGACGACCGGGCCGGCCGCATTTACGTGGCGGACTATTTGCGGCATGGGGTCAACGTCTACGACCTGAAGGGACGCTATCTGTTCGAGTTCGGCGGCCAGGGCTCGGGACGGGGGTGGCTGGCCTACCCGTCCGACGTTTGCGTGGACGCCTACGGCCGGGTCATCGTCGCTGACACCTTCAACAAGCGCGTGCAGGTTTTCGAGATCCATCAGAAGTAGCCCAGGCTTCCTGGGCGACTGGCCTGGGCACATGCCGGTGGGCCCACCGGCGGGAGGCGACGGTGGACAGCAAAGGTTATTGGGCAGGTATCGCGGGCGTGCTGGCAGCAAGTCTCTTGGTTGCCGTGCTGGAGGCCGGGGCCCAGCCCCCTGTCCTGACCAACGCCGACTGCAAGAAGTGCCATCCCGACCAGCAGAAGGCGATCTTCGAGGACGGCGAGCGCCACCGCACCCGGGTCACCTGCCTGGACTGCCACGTGGAGCACCCCCCCCGGGGCACGAACGCGGTGCCCGCATGCTCCCGTTGCCACCAGCCCGCTGCCAACAAGCACTTCGCCGCCCGGGCCGAGTGTCTGACCTGCCACCAGGATCCCCACCGGCCCCTGCTCATCACCTTCCGGGAGGATAGCGACAACAAGCCGGCCTGCCTGTCCTGCCACCCCTACCCCGGGGACGCCATGCAGGAATTCCCCAGCGCCCATGCCGAGGTGGACTGCTCCTTCTGCCACCCGGTGCACCGCACCTTCAAGACCTGCCTCAAATGCCACCAGGCCCATGTGGAGGGCATGGATTACGGCGCCTGCCTACGCTGCCACCAGCCCCATGAGCCGACCCATGTGGCCTGGTCAACGGACATCCCGTCCACGTACTGTGGCGGCTGTCACCCGGAGCAGCTGGAGCTGCAGCGGACCAACAAGACCAAGCACGGTGCCTTCATCTGCGTGTTCTGCCACCGCTTCGGCCACGGCCCGGACCTGCTGCCGGAGTGCCTGACCTGCCACGGCAATCCCCATGACAAGAGCATTGCCAACCCCACCAACTGCCTTTCCTGCCATATCGATCCCCACGCCATGATGATGTAGGCGTTTCACCTGCCTCGCCCTCTCAGAAGCTCGCCCTTCTCGAAGCGGTACCGGGCCTGAAGCAGCGTCCAGGTCCGTCTGGACGCGCCGTTGTCTGAGGGGTATTCCCCGCTCCTCCCCCCTTCGCCCACTCCGGATCTGTCAAGTCGCTTCATCTTCTGCCCGCCAGAGGTGAAGACATGCTCTCTTGCCGAAGCCATACCGTTTTCTTTACATTGAACAATGGCCAAAAACTGCCCATCGCCAAATCACCTGGGCTTACTGCATGCTAAGCATGGGCTTAGGCAAAAATAAACACTTATCCCATTCAATCCCCTTGGCAGCTATGATACACTGATTCCAAGGACTGGTTTCAACGCCATGAGCCCGAGTGACTGATCCGCGTAGCAGCAAAGCAGACGGCTGACGGATGATGAGCAGGTGCTCAGAGAAGAATACAGCACTTGCCTTATGGAATGAGGGATCGGAATCTGAGATAATTGGAGCAAGGAGTGCTCTCAACGACAACTCTTGGGGATGAGGAGGTCATTATGGGATGGACAGTACGCTCATTACCGGGATGAGGCCCAAATGAGCATAATGCGACCACAGGGAGGGATGTGACTTACCAACAACAACATCGCAGGTCATGCATCACCGACACCTCTTCTCGAAGAAGGAGCACTGACATGAAGAAGCTGTATGGTTCCATCGTTGCCTTCGGTTTCGCGCTGGCATTCTGCGGCTTGAGCGGGAATGCCGAGGCCCGGGTCACCGGCGTCTGCTCGGACTGTCACACCATGCACAACTCCCAGAACGGCGCCAGCATGGCCAATGACGGCACAAACACCCCGCAACGGGCCCTGACCCGGGGCGACTGCGTCGGCTGCCACAGCGGCACGGCGCTCCTGGGCGGCTCCAGCAACATCCCCCTGGTCCTGAAGACCGACGCTGCCCCCTCGCCGGTGACCAGCGTGCTGGCCGGCGGCAACTTCTACTGGGTGGCGGACGCCCAGGGTGATGTCGACAAGAAGGGCCACAACGTCAAGGGGATCGCCACCCAGGATGGCGCGGCCTTTGGCCTGACGCCCCCCGGCTGGAGCAACGACGCCACCTTCACCCCCACCGGCGGCTCGCAGGTGGCGGGCGGTGCCGCCTCCTGGGCCAGCCAGCTGACCTGCGCCGGCTCCTATGGCTGCCACGGCAAGCATGCGGCAGCGGACGACTTCCAGGACATCTCCGGCGCCCACCATGCCGATGATGCCACCCTCGACGGCAGCACCGTGGGCAAGAGCTTCCGCTTCCTGATGGGGATCACCGGCGTCGAGGACAACGACTGGGAGAACGAGACCAGCGTTGATCGCAACAAGTACAAGGGCAAGGACCGGATCAGCGACGAGCTGGCCTCGGTGGACAAGAGCACCATCAGCTTCCTGTGCGCCGAGTGCCACGGCAACTTCCACAGCGGCACCGGCAACACCGGCGTTGACTCCACCTTCGGCGCGCCCTGGCTGCGGCATCCGGTGGACTTCGACCTGAGCGACGCCACCGGCTCCGAGTACGCCGCGTACGTCGACAACGCCGAGGCGCCGGTGGGCGTGGTCAACCTGGCCGCAGCGGTCAATCCGGCGGTGGCCGGCCAGGCCATCGTCACCTGCATCTCCTGCCACCGGGCACACGGCACATCCTTCGACGACCTGCTCCGCTGGGACTACGCCACCATGAACGCCCACAATGCCGGCGCAGCTGCAGACTCGGGCTGCTTCAAGTGTCATACCAACAAGGACTAGATCTCCTGAGGAAGATCCTTTTCCGGGGCGGCTCCTCTCGCCATCTCCTCCCTCCTCCTGCCGCCCCGGGCCACATGACCGCGGCCCCCTGGCTCAGCCAGGGGGCCGCTCTTTTTCCGCCTATTCGACGGCCAGCAGGGAGACCGGCCGCCCCGGCAAGGGGATCTGCGCCCGCAGGGCGTCGGAGTTGAGATCCAGGACCGCCACGGCCTGGGTCCCCTGCACCGCCACATAGAGGCTGCCCCGCCGCAGGTGGCGAGCCATCTCCCCCAGCTGCGGCCCCACGAACACATCCTTGAGCACCGCGTGATGGCCCCGGGCCAGGGCCATGACGTTGCTGCTGCCGGCGTGGCTGACATAGACGCGGTCCTGCTTGCCGGCCAGCAGGGCCACCGGCTCCAGGCCCACAGCCACCCGCGCCAGATGCCGCCCCCGGTTGAGGTCGTAGATGGTCACGGTGCCGGACAACCGATCCGCCACATGGAGGAGGCCCTGCACCATCAGCATCTGGCCGGGCTCCATGCCCGAGTCAACGCCGGTCAAGGCGCCGGCACCGACCGGCGTCAGGCTGGCCGGCTCCAGCACCTCCAGGGTCTCGGGGTCGAAGAAGGCCACCAGCTGGGCCTGGGGCATGGCGACCGCCACCAGCTCCCGGCGCAGCCGTCCCGACTCCGCCTCGGCCACAAACAACACCCGTCCCGGACGCTGGCTCAAGGACTGCTGGCGGGCCACGAAGCCGGAGGTGACATCGATCTTCTGCAGGAGCGCCTGGTCGGTGTCGGTCACGAACGCCCAGCGGCCATCCCTGGACAGATCCCAGTACCGGGGCTCGGGCAGCCCTCCCAGGAAGGCCCGCGACAGCTGGCGGTTGCCGTAGGGGTCGTGGCCGGTGATCAGGCGAGTCTCTCTTGCCAGTATATAGAGGATGGGCACGGCGTCATCGTAGCGCAGCTGAGTGGGCCCGCCCCGGACCCCAAAGGCGGCCACCACGTGGTTGGTATCCATGCGCACCACGAATACCGTGTCGATATCGTCGCAGGCCACATAGAGGAGCTCCCGGGTCATGGCCGGCATCTGCGGCGTCACGGTCAGGACCGGGGTCCAGTCCTTGTCCTGGAGAGACGAGCGCACCCGCCAGTCCACCAGCAGGCAGGCCCGCTGACCGGCCACCAGCCGCATCTTGGCCTCAAAGCCCAGCTCCCGCTCCTCGGCCTGGCCCACCAGGCGGACGCCGTCGCCCCGTTCGGAGACCCGAGCCGGGCCGACGGTGCCCCGCAGCCGGGTGTAATCCCCGGGCGGCACCGCAAAAAAGCCCAACAGCATCTGACCCTCCCCCACGGCCTGGGCGCTGATCGTCTGGGGCCCCGGATCCAGGAGCAGCCATTCGACGCCATTGAAGAGGGCGAGCCCATTGAGCTCGAACGAAACCTCCGTGGCCAGCGGCTCCGAGGCGGTGAGATAGACGGCCAGGCCAGCGGCGTCGGCCGGCGGCACCTGACGCCCAGGCTTGCCAGGACCGGGGGTACAGGCAGCAAGCACCAACGCAAGAAGGAGGATGAAGGAGCGCATGCCTTGTCCATTAGTCGCCCCCCGCTGCCCTTGTCAAGGGATTTTCTCGCAACCGCGACCGGCAGCGGCATCTGGAAATGCCTCGGCCATTGTTCTATAATGGCTTTGTGGAGCTTCGGTGCCCCACCGGCGCCACACGCCACCCACCGTTCACAGGGAGCTGACTCCCACCCTCTCCATTGACGTCGCAGGATCGCCCCTCGGGCTTCCTGCTGATGGGCGAGGTCGCCAGGTGCGACCTCGTCTGCGCACACGATCGAGGCGTTGCGGTCGGCCCGGACCCTGACAAGCCCCCGATGGAGGAGGGAAGGCGTCAAGGTCCTCAGGTGGGGCGCTTCGTGCTCATTGCTCGCTGAGGATGCATCATGGCTGCTCCCAAGTACCTCGTTCTGGCCACCGGGCTGGCCGCTGCCCTGGCCGCCCTCGGTCCCGCTGCCCACAGCGCCCCGGCCGCTGATCCCAACGACCCGGAGGCGTGCTACGAATGCCACAAGCAGGAATGCGACGAGAGCTTGGCCAAGCCCTTCATCCATCTGCCGTTCCTGCGGCGCGAGTGCCACGTCTGCCATCTGGCCCCCACCCGGACCGCTACCAAGGGCGCCAGGGGCCGCGCCACCACGGACATGCCCCGCAATCTGCGCTGGCTGGGAGAAAGCGGTCTGGCGCAGCCCGAGCATGTGTTTGTGATCCCGCCGGCGGATGTGGACGATGTCCTCTATGTCAAGGCCAGCAATGGCCACGGCGGCCTGGTGAGCGAGCAGCTCGACCTGCCCCCTCTGGAGGACCTGCCCCCCCTGGTCAATGACCACACGCCGCCCCGGATCGCTGATCTCAAGGTCAAAGAGGTGCGGCGAGGGGTCTTCTACTCGGCCACCATTGCCTGGCGCACCGACGAGGTGGCGGACAGTCGGGTGCTCTACGGTGTCGGCGCCATGGACAACGAGTCCCCCACGGACAATGACCTGAGCCTCAAGCACGAAGTGCTCCTGTCCGGCCTCAAGGCCAAGACCACATACAGCTTCCGGGTGGCATCCCAGGACATGTTCGGCAATCGGAGCGAATCGCAGGCCATGGAGCTCTCCACGGCCACCTCGGTCTCACCGGTCGAGGTGGCGGCGGAGGCGGGCAGCGAGGTGATCGAGCTTGAGCACACCATCCTGCGCAACGGCGATCGCTACCTGGTCCGCTTCGCCGCCAACCAGCCAGTGCGCCTGGCCGTGGGAGCGCCGCCCCCGGTGAGGACAGCCGCGGCCCCCGAGCCACGAGCGCGGGCCAGCAAGCCGGACGACCATCCTCCTTTGCGGAGTGAGCTCGAGACCAACATCACCATCTGCTACACCTGCCACAAGGAAGCCAAGGACGTCCTCTCCCATCCTGTGAACGTCTACCCCCGGGAAGGGATGACCATCCCGGAGGAATACAACACCCTGGAGGACGGACGGATCACCTGCAACTCCTGTCATGCCGACCATGGCGCCAGCATTGAATTCCGGCTGCGCAAGCCGTCCAAGAAGGAGCTGTGCATCGGCTGTCACAAGGATCTCGCGTAGGCGGGCGGCAGCAGCGGATGCTTTCCGGTCCGGCGCCGCCACCATCTGCGAACGGGAATAGAGAAGGGAACCAAGGGGACCACCCAAGCGTTGCGAGGAGGGGGGAATGCCGCACTACAAGCGCAAAAAGCTCAATCTCAACGTCAAGAGGCAATTCCAGGTCTGGCTCCTGGTGCGCATCCTGGGCACCATCATCCTCAGCTCCCTGGTGGCGGCGCTGATCCTCTATTTCTATGCCCGCCACGAAACGGCCGCCTCCTTCTACGAGGCCCATCTGAAGATCCGCCGGGTGAGCGACCTCCTGCTGCCGGTGGTGATTGCCGGCTCTCTGGTCAGCCTCCTGGGGGGAGCCTTGCTCGCGATCTTCCTGCCCCAGAAGATCGCCGGCCCCATGTACCGGATCGAGCAGGATCTGCAGGCCGTCCAGAGAGGGGACCTCACCGTCCAGGTTCGCCTCCGGGAGCATGACACCATGAAGGACCTGGCCGCGACCATCAATGCCACGCTGGCCAGCCTGCGGGACGGCCTGCGGGAGGTGCGGAACGGGGAATCAGCCGCGGCACAGGCCCTGGAGCAGGAAGACCTGAATCGGGCCCGCCAGGCCCTGGCGGCCTGTCGAGAGCGCCTGGAGCGGTTCATGCTCTAGACCGGCGCCCGAAGCAGCTCCAGACTCCTGCCAACACAAAAGGGGCCTTGCGGCCCCTTTTGTGTTGATGCCCCCCTGGACTTCGACGGCCTTCTCAGACATCCCGCCCCATCTCTTCCATGGCGTGCACGAAGCGCACCAAATCGGTGCGGGAATGGATGTCCAGCTTCTTCATGATGTTGGACAGGTGCACCCGCACCGTCTTGGAGCTGATGCACAGGATATCGCCAATCTCCTGACTGGTCTTCCCAGCCACCGCCAGGCGTACCACCTCCTTCTCCCGGGGAGACAAGGTGTCCCAGGGGCTCCTCTTGGCGGCTTCGTCACCGGCCGCCAGGAAGGTGCGGACAATCTGGTCGGAGATGCCAGGGCTCAGGTAGGTCTTGCCCTCCACCACCGATTGCACGGCCAAGGCCAGCTCGTTGAAGGAGGCCGCCTTGAGAAGGTAACCGCTGGCGCCGGCCTGGAAGCTCTCGTGAACATACTGGCTGTTGTGGTACATGGTGAGAATGATCACCTTCACCTCGGGGGAGCGCTTCTTGATCTCCCGGGTGGCGGCGATCCCCCCCATTCCGGGCATGGAGATGTCCATGAAGACCACATCCGGGTGGCAGCGCTCCACCAGGGCCAGGGCCTCGCGGCCGTCGGCTGCCTCTCCCACCACCTCGAACTCATCGTTGAGGGACAGGAGCTCTTTCACCCCCTGCCTGAGAATGGTATGATCGTCGACGATCATGATCCGGACCATAGGGCTGTGCCTCCGTTCCGCTCCCGGCCTGCTGGCGATCCGAGCTCCGACCGAACAGGAACGTCCTTTCAGGACGCCCAGTTACCAGAAACCATCATACTCTGCCCCCTGGACTGAAATCAACCAGGGTTGCGCACCGGCGGCCGGCAGTCATTCCAGGCCCAAACCGGCACTCCGCCCGCACCACGCCAGCCCGGGACGCCTCCTGCTTCCACCATCTCCATGCGGTCCCGCGTCAGAGCCCCAGGTCCGCCGACTCGATCGCCGCCCCCAGACGGCTGGCCAGCGCCGCCTCATCGGTGAGGTCGTAGCGCAAGGGCGTAAGGGTGATGTAGCCTGCAGCCAGGGCCGCCCGATCCGAAACAGCCTCGGCTGGGGGAGGCGCCTCGCCGGCCAGCCAGTAATAGGTGTTGGCCCGGGGGTCCTGGCGTCGCTCGTAGCGCTCCCGGGGCGCGCCCAGGGCCTGGCGCGCCCAGCGCAGGCCGCGTATGGCTTCCCGGGGCAACGCCGGCACATTGACGTTGAGGATCGCCGGACCGGGACCTGCTCGCCAGCCCCCCCAATCCACCAGTCGAGCGGCAACCTGAGCTGCCAGGGAGAAATCCACGTCCTCGTAGGTATCCAGGGAAACGGCCAGGGCCGGGATGCCCAGGATGCCGGCCTCGGTGGCCGCCGATACCGTGCCGGAGTACAGAAGGTTGATGCCGACATTGGGACCGCGGTTGACGCCGGAGACCACCAGGTCCGGCGGTCTCTCCAGAAGCTCGGCGACGGCGATCTTCACGCAGTCTGCGGGGGTGCCGCTGACTGCCAGCCAGGGATCGCCGGCGTCCCCGGGCAGGCGGCGCACCCGAAGTGGTGTATGCAAGCTGATGGCATGACCGACAGCGCTCTGCTCGCTGTCCGGTGCCACCACCCTCACCTGGTGGCGGGGTGCCAGCGCCGTCCATAAGGCCACGAGGCCCGGGGCATGGATGCCGTCATCGTTGGTGATGAGGATCTGCATGGCTCAGGTCATCCCCTCCGGCCGGGGACGGGACGATGGGGGGCCAAGGCATTGGCCAGGCGGACGAACTCGGCCACCCCCAGCTCCTGGGCCCGCCGCTCCCCGGCCCAGCCCAGACCAGTGGTCGCCTCCTCCACCAGCGACCGCTCAAGGCCCAGGCCAGCGGACAGGGCATTGGCCAGCGTCTTCCGGCGCTGGCCGAAGGCGGCCTTGACCACCGCCCTTAGCCAGTCGGGATCGTGCAACGGGAGGTTGGCCACTGCCGGTGGCGGAGGGAGGAAGGTGACCCGCACCACCGCGGAATCCACCCGGGGCCTGGGGTGAAAATGGGCCGCCCCCACCGTGAACAGGGTCTGGACCCGGGCGCAGGCCCCCAGCAGCACCGAGAGGATACCGTAGTCCCTGGAGCCGGGAAGGGCGGCCAGGCGGGTCGCCACCTCCTTCTGGAGCATGATCACCGCCCAGGCCACGGCGGACCGCAGATCCAGAAGGCGGAACAGGAATGGCGACGATACCGAATAGGGCAGGTTGGCGACGATCTTGAGCGGCCGTCCCTCTTCCGCGGCCAGGGAAGCCAAGTCGAAGTGCAGCAGGTCGGCGTGGAGGAGGCGGACGTTGGCGGCCAGGCCGGCGGCCTCTTGGTGCCAGCGCACCAGTCCGGCATCGATCTCCAACCCCACCACGGTATGGGCCCGGGCGGCCAGAAGATTGGTGAGAGCGCCAAGCCCGACCCCCAGCTCCACCACCAGATCGCCGGCCTCAATCCCTGCCTGGTCGACGATCCTCTGCGCCAGCCCGGGATGGACCAGAAAGTTCTGCCCCAGCCGGCGGCTGGGGGCGAGGCCCTGCCGGTCCAGCACCTCGCGAACCGTGGACCGGCCTTCCCCAGGCCCATCCTGCCCCGGCGCTTCCGGGCGCCGACCACGGCGACTCATGGCGGCTACTCCTCCGATGTCCGGGCGGCACCAGACCGCAACGGTCGCCGTTTGGCCAGCATCCGGAAGAAACGCCAGGCCACGAAATAGCTCACCAGTCCAAACGGCAGGGCAAGAACCGCACCGCCCACCAGAAGCACCGACAAGCTGTCGAGACCCAGCCGACAGACGGCGGACAGCCGTTCCAGAAAGGGAGCCTCGGAAAGGACGCAGGCCACCACCCCCTGGACTTGACTCCAGCACAGCCCTCGTCGCAAGAGGGCCTCCCCCAGCCACCAGGACAAATAATACTGGAGGACAAAGGTTGCCGGGTTGCTGACTAGCCAACTGGCCAGGATTCCGGCCAGGGTGCTGGCCCGGCAGGCCAAGGTCAAAGCGATGATCAGGAGGGAATGCAGAGGGATGGTGGGGGTGATGCCTATGAAGACGCCGATGGCCACTCCCAGGGCCAGCCCCCGAGGCTCACCCCGGAGCCGCTGCAGCCGCAGGGAGTAGTAGCGCAAAGCCCGGCGAGGCTGCAACAGGGCCATAGGCGTCCCTAGACCGCAAGAAGACCGCCCGGAAATGAAGAGCGGGAGTAGACATCAGCGTCCAAGGCCGATGGCAAGCCGGGATCGTACTTGGCAAGCCCAGCCAAGGCGATCATGGCAGCGTTATCGGTGCACCAGGCCGGCGCCGGCAGCCAAACCGCCAGCCCGGAGGCAGTGGCCCGGGCCGCGAGCAGTGCACGCAGCCGCTCGTTGGCCGCCACCCCGCCGGCCAGGGCCAACCGCGGACAGCGACACTGTGCCGCCGCCCGCAGCAGCTTGGCAACCAACACCTCCACTACTGCCTCCTGGAAGCCGGCGCAGACCTCCCCGGGGCTGACCGGTCGGCCCGCCCTCGCCTCCTGCCAGACATGCTGGGCCACGGCGGTCTTGATGCCGCTGAAGCTGAAATCCAGGCTGTCCTCTTCCAGCAGGGCTCGGGGGAAACGGATCGCCGCCGGATCCGCCCCCTGCGCCGCCGCACTCACCAGGGGACCACCCGGATAGCCCAGGCCAAGGATCTTGGCCACCTTGTCGAAGGCCTCACCGGCAGCGTCATCCCGCGTCTGACCCAGAAGGCGGAGCCTCGCAGGCGCCTCGACCAGGAACAGGCTGGAGTGCCCGCCGGATGCCACGAGGCAGACGAAGGGGAAGGCAGGCGGATCCTCGGTCAGGAACACGGACGCGACATGACCGGCCATGTGATTGACCCCCACCAGGGGCAGCCGGCGCACGTAGGCAAGGGCCTTGGCAAACGAGAAGCCCACCAGGAGCGAGCCCACCAGGCCCGGCCCCTGGGTAGCGGCCACGAAGTCAATGGCCTCCAGGCCAACCCCGGCCCCATCCAAGGCGGCAAAGACCACCGGGGCAACGGCCTCCATGTGCCGGCGGGAGGCCAGCTCCGGCACCACGCCGCCGAAACGGCTGTGGATCGCCACCTGGGAGTCCACCACCGAGGCCAGCACCCGACCGTCCTCGGTCAGCACCGCGGCCGCTGTCTCGTCGCAGGAGGTCTCGATACCCAGGACCAGCATAGCTCACCGGAGGCGCCTGCCGGCATCCGGCAACAGGGCGTCTGTCAACAGCCCGCCGCCGGCTCATCCCGGCGGTCAGCCTTGGGATAAGAGCCCAGCCAGACAAAGGCGGTGCACGCCTCCCGCAGCCGCTGGCAGCCGTCCTGCACCACGTCGTCGTCGTAGTGTCCCTCCAGATCCAGGAAGAACAGGTAGCTCCAGGGCTGATCCCGGTTGGGCCGGGACTCGATGCGGGTCAGGTTGATGTGGCGGTCGGCCAGGAGGCTCAAGGTGGCCTGAAGGGCACCCGGACGGTCCATGAGACCGATGAGCACCGAGGTCTTGTCACGGCCGGTTCGCATGGGGGACTGGCGGCCAATGACCAGGAAGCGGGTCGTGTTGCCGGCCCGATCCTCGATGCGGGGCGCCACCACCTGCAGCCGATACCGCTTCATAGCCTCGTGGCTGGCGATGGCAGCCACGCTCCCGTCCTGGGCTGCCAGCTGCGCAGCGAGCGCGGTGCTGAGCACCGGCTGACAAGGGATCCCAGGCAGGTTCTTCTGCAGCCAGCCCCGGCATTGGGCCAGGGCCTGGGGGTGGGAGGTGACCGTCCGGATCGCCTCCCGGTCACCGGATCGGCACAACAGATGGTGACGGATCGGCAGGTACAGCTCGGCGACAATCTGCACCCGGCACCGGATGAAGCCATCGAGCGTGGAGGTCACCGAGCCCTCGATGGAATTCTCCACCGGCACCACGCCGTACTCCGAGCGGCCCCGAGCCACATCCTCGAAGATGTCCTCGGCGCTCTCCCTGGGCAGAAACAACGCTTGCCGGCCGAAATGAAGCTCAGCCGCCTCCTGGGTGAAGGTGCCCTCAGGGCCGAGGTAGGCCACTGTCGTCGGCCGCTGCGCCAGGCGGCAGGTGGTGATGATCTCGTGAACTATGCTGTGGAGCGCGTCCTCCGGGAAGACACCACGGTTCTGTGCTGCCAGCCGTTCGTGAATCTGCTGCTCCCGCCGCGGATCCCAACTGGCCCGATTGTCTTGCGCCTTGAGGCGGCCGATCTCCCGGGCGCAGGCCAACCGCTCATGGAGGAGACCCAGGAGCTGGCTGTCAATGGCATCAATCCGATGCCGGATGGCATCCAGATCGTCGTCCAGATCGTGCTCGATGGTCATGGCAACGGTCGAAGAAGGGACAGGGCAACACGTCGTTCCAGGTCACAGGAGAGCCAGAACTGTAAAGCATCCGGCCGGCCTTGGAAAGGAAAATCCTTGCGGCCGGCCGGATCCAGGCGGCCGGCCCGGGCAGGAATAGCCTTGAAAAGAACAGCAAAGTATTCTACTGTGCAGCAGCCCAGCCGACTGCCATCATCCCCTGGCCCGGCCTGCTGGCCGCTCCCTGACCCGCTCCGGACGCGCCATGAAGATCAAAACCTGGATGACGAAGGATCCGGTCACCATCGATCGGCGTGCCCTCCTGCAGGATGCGGCGCAGCTGATGCGCAAGCACTCGATCCGTCACTTGCCGGTGATGGACAGCGAGGAGCTGGTGGGGTTCATCACCGAGAGCGACCTCCGGCAGTTCTTCTTTCCTTCGATGATGGAAGACATCCCGGTGGAGCAGGTGATGATCATCAACCCCATTACCATCAACAGCAGTGCCAACATCGAATCGGCGGCCAAGCTGATCCACGACTACAAGATCGGTGGCCTGCCAGTTCTGGAGAAGAAGCGGCTGGTGGGCATCATCACCGCGACCGACATCCTCTCGTCCTTCATCGAGGTCATGGGGGTGCTCAAGGCCTCCTCCCGTCTGGATATCGTCATTGGCAAGAAGGGCGGTCTCGCCGAGGTCACCCGCATCATCAAGGAGCACCATGGCGAGATCATCAGCTTCGCCACCGAAACCCATTCCTCCCGTCGCAAGATCTACTATTTCCGTCTGGAGAAGGGCGACATGGATCCCATCGTTGACGCCCTGGAGCGGGCTGGGCACAAGGTCCTGTCGGTCATGAGCTGACAGCGCCAGTCCCTGGCCCGCCCCGGAGGCGCCTGCGCGGCCGATCCCGTGCTCGGCCCCGACCCTTCTTCCGCCCCTCTTCCCGGTATGACCAGGCCGCAAGGCCAACCCTGTCCATGAGCGAACAGCCCTGCATCAAAACGTATGAAGAGATCAATCGCCGGATTCTGGCCGGCGAGGCGGTGGTGGTGACCGCAGAAGAGATGGTGGAAGTCGTGCGGCGCGTCGGTCCTGAGGACGCGGCCCGCAGCGTCGACGTCGTCACCACCGGCACCTTTGCCCCCATGTGCTCCTCAGGGGCCTTCATCAATTTCGGCCATGCCAAGCCCACCATCAAGGGCTCCCGGGTCTGGCTCAACGACGTTCCGGCGTACGCCGGCCTGGCAGCGGTGGACATCTACATCGGCGCCACCGAGCCCAGTGAAGATGACCCCTTGAACAAGGTCTTCCCAGGGGAGTTCCGGTACGGCGGCGGCCACGTCATCGAGGACCTGGTTGCCCGGCGCAAGGTGCGCTTGCGGGTCGAGGGCTACGGCACCCATTGTTACCCCAACAAGCGGCTCGACCGGGAGGTCACCCTGGACGACCTGCCCTACGCGCTCCTGTGCAACCCCCGCAACGGCTACCAGAACTACAACTGCGCCATCAATCTTTCCGACCGCACCATTTACACCTACATGGGGACCCTGAAATCCCAGGGCCGCAACGCCACATACTGCAGCGCCGGCGAGCTGAGCCCACTCATGAATGACCCCCTGTACCGGACCATCGGCCTCGGCACCCGCATCTTCCTGGGAGGCGGAATCGGCTATGTCACCTGGCACGGTACTCAGCACAACCCGGATCAGGCCCGGCGCAAGAACGGCACACCACGCCGGCCCGCCGGTACCCTCATGGTGCAAGGGGACCTCAGGGCCATGCATCCCCGTTGGCTCCGCGGGGTGAGCATGCAGGGGTACGGCAGCTCGCTGGCCGTAGGCCTGGGAGTGCCGATCCCGATCCTGGACGCGGCCATGGCCGCCTTCACCGGGGTTTCGGACGGCGATCTCCTCACCCAGGTGGTTGACTACGCCTACGACTACCCGAACGGCGTCGCCCGCAACTACGGCGAGGTCTCGTACGCCCAGCTCAAGAGTGGTGTGATCGAGGTGGCCGGGAAGAAGATCCCCACCGCGCCCTTGTCGAGTGTGGTGCGGGCGCGGGAGATCGCGGAGACTCTGAAGCGATGGATCGTGGACGACAAGCTCCTCCTCACGCAACCGATCACGCCCCTGCCGTCCTCTCTGGCTTCCCCAGCCAAGACTGGCTGACGGGTGGGCCGGCGGCGGCCGCGGTCTGGCCCCCGGCCCTGGCCGCCAAACTTCGGCATCTTCACGACCTGTTGGGCGGAGGCGGACTGCTGGCCGTAGCCTTCTCCGGCGGCGCGGACAGCACCCTGCTCCTGGCCACCGCCCTTGCCGCGCGACCCGGCCGGGTCCTGGCTCTCCACGCCCACTCCATTCTGCAGCCTCCCGCGGACCGGGGCTGGGCCGAGACCGTGGCCCGCGGCCTGGGCGCCGCGGTCACCGCAATCCGGACGTCGCCTCTGGACTGGCCTGAGCTGGTGGCCAACCCAGCCGATCGCTGTTATCACTGCAAGCGGCGGCTGTATCAGGCCTTCCTGGCCCATCTGGCCGGCGCCGGCGGGGGCAGTCTGGTCGATGGCACCAATGCCGATGACACCAGGGAGACCCGGCCAGGCCGGCGTGCCCTGGCCGAGCTGGGCGTCGGCACTCCCTTGGCAACGGCCACCCTGACCAAGGCCGAGGTCCGGGAAGCGAGCCGGCTCCTGGGCCTTGTCACCTGGAACCGGCCGGCCGGCTCCTGCCTGGCCACCCGCCTGGCCAGCGGCCTGGCGGTAACCCGGGAAAGGCTGGCCCTGGTGGCCGAGCTGGAGGCCGTGCTGAAGGCCTGTGCTATCGGTGACTGCCGGGTGCGCCTGGTGGCCGATGCAGCTTGCCGCATCGAGATCACCGCTGGCGATTTCCCCCGGATAGCGGATCCCGCCTGGCGGCGGTCTGTAGTCACGCGCTTCGATGCGCTGGGTGTCCAGGAGGTCACCGTCAATCTGGCCGCCCGCGACACCTGTTAGCCGGCTGCAAAGGCGCTTTGCTGGCCATTTTTTTGTTTGACAACCGACTTCGATTTGCTACAATCCGGCTCTGCATCGCGGTGAGGGGCCTGTGACAGACGCCGACGCACATGAGAACCTGGCTCGAACCCACAACACACTGAGGAGGAAGGCAGCATGAACAAAAGTGACTTGGTGGAGAGAATGGCCAGTGAAGCCGACATCAGCAAGGCCGCCGCGGAAAAGGCTCTCAACGGCCTGATCGATGGCATCGTCGATGCCCTCGGCAGCGGGGATCGGGTAACGCTGGTTGGCTTCGGCACCTTCTCAGTGGCGGAGCGGGCTGCTCGCCAGGGGCGCAATCCCCGCACCGGTAGCATGATGAAGATCGAGGCCCGCAAGGTGGCACGCTTCAAGCCGGGCAGCCGGTTGACGGACAATATCAAGTAGTACGGTTCGTAAGGTGTATTCGAGACAGGAGACGGCGTAAGGCGGATACAGCTCATCGTGTCGGGACGTGGCTCAGCCTGGTAGAGCACAGCGTTCGGGACGCTGGGGTCGGTGGTTCGAATCCACTCGTCCCGACCACACGCGCTGGGAAAGCCCCCGGGGGAAGATCCTCCGGGGGCTTTCTTATTTCCCTCCGTCTTCACCCCGCCCTGTCTCCAGCACCCGCACCAGGAGCTGCCCCGCGGCCAGGCGCACCGACAGCTCCTGCCCCCTGGCCACCTGCCCGCTGTCCCGCACCACCACCCCGTCCGGTGTCGTCCGCACCAGGGCGTAGCCCCGTCCCAGCACCGCCAAGGGACTCACTGCCTGCAACACCCCGACCAGTCGCTCCAGCCGGCTGCGGCCGAAAGCCAGTCTCTGGCGCATGAGCTGATTCAACTCCCGGCGCAGGTGCTCCCGACGTTGGGCCTGCCGGAAGAGGCGCTCTGCGGGACTCTGCGAGCCCAGCAGCGCCTGCAGCCGAAGCAGGGCGCCGGTGCCTGCCTGCAGGCGGGCAATCATGGCCTGCCGCAGCCCCTGGACACCATAGTCGAGGCGCAAGAGCTGGTGATCCAGGAGCGCCCGCGGGTCGCCCAGGGCCCGGCGCAGGCCGACAAGCGCCTGCCGCTCCTGGACAAGCCGCCGCCCGAGCGCCCGCCCCAGACGTCCCTCCAGCTCGCAGATCGCCTCCAGGAGCCGGCGCCGATCCGGCAGGACCAGCGCCACGGCGGCGGTAGGGGTGGGGGCGCGAAGATCGGCCACGAGATCGGCAATGGTGAAATCGGTCTCGTGGCCCACCGCCGAGACGACCGGAATGGTCGAGGCCGCGATGGCCCTGGCCAGGCCCTCGTCGTTGAACTGGGCCAAGTCTTCTGCCGAGCCGCCCCCTCGGCACAAGACGATAACGTCCGCCGGCCGCAAGGCCTGGATCCGGGTCAGGGCTTCCACCATCTCGGCGGCCGCTCCCTCGCCCTGCACCCGTGCCGGATGGATATCGATGGCCACCCCGGGGCAGCGCTGGCGGGCCAGCCGCAGGAAGTCAAACAGGGCGGCCGCGGCGGGCGAGGTGATGAGGGCGATCCGCTCTGGCAGGACCGGCAGCGGCCGCTTGCGCTCGGCAGCGAAAAGGCCCTCCGCGGCCAGCCGCCCCTTCAGGGCCTCGAAGGCCAGCTGCAGGGCCCCCACCCCGCGGGGCTCCATGAGATCCACCACCAGCTGGTACTCACCCCGCGGCTCGTAGACCGACAGCCGTCCCCGGCAGACGACTTCCAGCCCATCGGCCGGGGTCATGGCCAGGTAGCGCAGCTGCGGCTTGAAGAGCACCGCCTTGAGCTGGGCCTCCTGGTCTTTCAGGGAAAAATAGAGGTGACCGGACAGGGGCCGGCGCAGGTTGGAGATCTCGCCGGCAACGGCGACAAAGGGGAAATGGGCTTCGATGAGGCCTCGGATGGATCGGGTCAGCTCGCTGACCGTCTGCACCGGAATGGTGGTGGCGAACATGGTCTGGTCTCTTACCACGGCCCCGCCCGGCCGTCAAAACCCGCGGCCAGAGCCGGATTTGATTTTGACAACCCTGTCGGCCTGTGTCACAATCCACCTTTTCGATGGCGGCCATGTCTCGTGCCGCGATCCCCGTCGCTTGTGATGTCGTCCCGAAGAGGACAGATGCCCCCGGCGGCCGTGCCGTTGGACAGCGAGGAATGCATGGCAGACGACAGTGCCTTCAGCAAGAAGCGGCTGGAAACCCTGGTGGCCGAGAAGCAGGGCCTCCTGGAGCAGCTGAACGTGCCTCCTCGGGCCGCTGCCTTCCTGAGGGAGCACGCCCTGAAGCTGCAGGTCGCCGGCGTGGTCGTGGTGCTGGCTGTGGTGGGCTGGCAGGCCTTCTCGGCCTGGCAGGAGCGCACGGCAGATGAGGGAGCGGCCCGGTTGGCTTTGGCCTTGGAGGCTGTCGACAGCGGCGAGCGCCAACGGCTTCTGGCCGAGGTGGGAGATCGGTACGGCAGCACTGGCGCCGGGTTGTGGGCGCGGCTGGAGCTGGGCCATCTGGAACGGCAGGCCGGACGCTTGGACGAGGCCCTCAGCCATTACCGGGCGGTGGCGGAAGAGCTGAACAGGAAGAGTCCCCTGGCTCCCCTGGTGGAGCTGGCCCTGGCGGTCACCCTGGAGATCAAAGGGCAGCCTGGCGAGGCCATGAGCCACTACCAGGGCCTGGCCGCCTGGGACGGCTTTGCCGAGCAGGCCTGCCTGGGCATGGGGCGGCTCCACGAGGCCCAGGGGGCCTTGGACCAGGCCCGTCAGACCTACGAGGCCTATCTCGCCCGGGCCGACCAGAACAGCGCCCTGCCCAAGGAGCGGGTGGCGGAGCGCCTGGCTCGCTTGAAGGCGCAGTAATTCCTCCCAGTACCCTCATGGAGACGATCGCTTCGCCTGCTGCCATGTCCGGCTGGTCCAAGGCCGCCCGGGCCAGCGGCCGCACCCTGGCCCTGGTGCCCACCATGGGCGCTCTCCATGCCGGCCATCTGGCCCTCATGGCCGCTGGCCACCGGCACGCGGATCGGGTGGTGGCAAGTCTTTTCGTCAATCCACTGCAATTCGGGGCCAACGAGGACCTGGAGCGCTACCCGCGGGATCTGACCCGGGATACCGCCCTGGCTGCCAAGGCCGGTGTCGATGTTCTCTTCACCCCTCCAGCCGCCGCCATGTATCCCCCCGGCCACCGGACCCGCATCCGGGTCGAGGGGGTGGGCGCGGGGCTGTGCGGGGCCAGTCGGCCGGGGCATTTCGAAGGGGTGGCCACTGTGGTAGCCAAGCTCTTCCACATCGTCGCGCCCCACGTGGCCATCTTCGGCGAGAAAGACCGGCAGCAGCTGGCAGTGATCCGCCGCATGGTGCAAGACCTGGACTGGGACCTGACCGTGGTGGGCCATCCCACGGTGCGGGAAGCGGACGGCCTGGCGATGAGCTCCCGCAACCGCTACCTGAGTGATGAGCAACGGCGGGGGCCAGCCCTGGCCCTTTGGCAGGGGCTGCAGCTGGCGCGCCAGCTGGTGGCGGCCGGCGAGACCGCGTCCGAACGGCTGGAGGAGGCGGTCCGGGCCTCCATCGCCGGCCACCGCGGCACGCGCATCGACTACGCCACCATCGTCGACCAGGAGACCATGGACCGCCAGCAGATCGTGGACCGCCGCTCGATTCTGGCCATGGCAGTCTGGATAGGGGAGACCCGCCTCATCGACAACGGGCTCTTGCTGCCCGGCGAGGAGCAAGGCCGGTCATGATGCGCTCGATGCTGAAATCGAAGATCCACCGGGCCACGGTTACCGACGCCAACCTCCGGTACGAGGGGAGTCTGACCGTGGACCGGGCCCTCATGGACGCCGTCGGCCTGCTGCCGTTCGAGGCGGTGGATGTCTATGACATCAACAACGGAGAACGGTTCAGCACCTATGTGATCGAAGGCCCGCCCGACTCGGGAATCATCTGTGTGAACGGCGCCGCCGCCCGCAAGGTGGCGGTCGGCGACCTGGTGATCGTGGCCAGCTACGCCTTCTATTCCGATGCCGAGCTGGCGGATTTCCAGCCGGCCATCATCCTCCTGGATGCAGACAACCGCATCCGCCGCCAGCTCGCCCCCCACCCCTTCGCCGACGCCGACCGCGAATAGGCCCCGGCGCCCGGCGTTCTTCCCTGCGGGCAGCAGCCTTGTGTCCTGCCCCCTCCCGCGTCAGCTGCCCGGAAAGCGATCGGCCAGAAGCTTGAGGATGGAGCTCAGGTTGTGGCCAGCGGTGGTCAGACGGTAGCCCTTGTCCGTCCCCTGCTCGATGACTGCCGATTCGCGCAGGATCTTCAGGTGAAAGACCACCTTGGTGTGGTCATCCACGCCCAGCTCCCGCGTCAATTCCATGAGCCGCATGCCGGGGACCCGGGCCAGCGACGAGATGATACCCCGCCGGATGGAGTTGGAAAGGCTCTGGATGGCATGGTCCAGCTGCAGCTGGCCCAGGCTCTCCTCGAACCGGGCGTCCTCCAGCGCCTTGCGGATCGCCACCAGGAGATTGGGAATCTTGAACGGCTTGGCGATGTAATCACTGGCCCCCCGGTGAATGGCATCCACGGCATTCTCCACCGTGGCAAAGGCGGTGAGCATGATGATCCGCATCCGCGGCCTGGTCAGCCGCAAAGCCGTCAGGAGGTCAGTCCCCTTGATGCCCGGCATCATCACGTCCAGCAGCGCGACGTCGAAGCTCTCCGCTCGCAGCAGCTCCAGGGCCTCATTGCCGTTGGAGGCCGCCGCCACCTCGTAGCCGGCCTCGGCAAGGACCTCCTCCAGATTGGTCCTGAACTCCGTATCGTCATCGACAAGCAGGATCCGCTGCATGGCCCCTCCAGACAGGTAGAGTGATGAATGCTGTAGCCCCGCCGCCCGGTCTGTTCTCCAGCCGCAGCATCCCACCGTGCTGCCGGACGATCCAGTAGGAGACGAAAAGCCCGAGACCAGTGCCCTTGCCGGGCTCCTTGGTGGTGAAGAACGGATCCATGATCCGGCCGAGCTGTGCGGGCGGAATACCTGCGCCCTCGTCGCTGATGGCGATCTCGACCTGGTCGCCCAGGCACTGGCCCGTGATACTGACCCGGCCGCCGGCGGGCATTGCCTCGACGGCGTTGATCAGCAGATTGGTGAACACCTGTTGCAGCCGCGAGGGATCGCCTGGCACCTCCGGGAGGCCTTCGCACCGCAGATCGACCACCACGCCCCCCAGACGGTCCTCGATGAGGGCCAGACTGTGGGAGAGAACCTCGCAAAGTCCGAGGGGCTGGGTGCTGCAGCCGGGGCGGTCGGGGCGGGAGAACTGGAGAAGCTCCCGGGCGATGGTGGAGGCCCGCTCGATGTTGCGCTCCGCCGACAGCAGCTTGGGCAGACAGGCCTGCCGGTCCTCCTCCGAGCGGGACTCCAGCCTCTGGAGCAGAACCTGGAGATTGAGGGAGGCACTGGCCAGGGGGTTGTTGATCTCGTGGGCCACCCCGGCTGCCAGGGTGCCCAGAGAGCGGAGCCGCTCCACCTCCAGCAGCTGGCGGGCCAGGCGTCGCTCTTCGGTAACGTCCCGGAAGACCCACACCGCGCCCAGTCGGATCTGGCTCTGGTCAAAAATGGGCGTCGCCGCCACGGCGATCGGCCGTTCCTGGCCGCTGCGGCAGCGTAGCAGCGCCTCCTGAAACCGCCCTTCGCTGTGGCCGGTGTCCGCTGCCTGCGGCTCGGCGATGGGCAGGGGCCCACGGGAGGCCTCATCCAGCAGCGGCAGCACTTCGGCCACCGTCCTGGTCATGGCCTCGACCGGATCCCAGCCGGTCAGCTCCGCGGCCACCCGGTTCATGAGCACGACCCGACCGCCAGTATCGGTGGCCAGCACCCCTTCGGCAATGGCCGCCAGGGTCACCGCCAGCCTCTCCTTCTCGGCAGCCAAGCTCTCCTCCATGAGCTTGCGCTCGGTAATATCGGTGGCGATCTCCATGCGTACCATGCGGCCATCCAGCCAGGGAATGGCCTGATCCCGCAGGTCGTACCAGCGACCGGTGACCGGGTTCCTGGTCTCCCACTGGCAGACCCCGGTGGGCCAGCCGGCTTCGTCCAGGAGCCGATCGTTCGTGCAGAAGGAGCAGGGACCGGTCTGCCCCTCCTGCAGGGCCGCGTAGCACAGTCGTCCCTCCACCTCGCCGAAGGCTTCCCTGACCTTGCGGTTCACCACCAGCAGCTCGTAGGTGGTCATGTCGGCAACATAGACCGCCGCATCCAGGCTGTCGAAGACGGTCAGCAGCCGCTCGTGGGCCTCTACCAGCCGCTGCTCCGCCAGCTTCCGGTCGGTGATGTCGAGGAGCATGATCTGCTGCGAGAACGAACCGTCAGCGTGCTGCACCGGCGTGCTCACCGCGTAGTACCAGCGGCCGTTCCTGGGGGCGCGCCCCTCGACGCGCAGCGTCTCCCGGACCACCCCGGCATCCCGCACGCACCAGGGGCATGGGGGAACGACATCATGGAGGGCCTCGAAGCACTGCTCGCCGGTGGCGTCACGCCCCAGGTGCTCGATGAGGCGCTGGTTCATGAATTGGATCCGCCCCCTGGCATCGACCAGATAGAGGAAACCGTCAAAGGCTCGCACGATGGCGGCCATGCGGGCCTCGCTCTCCTGCCACTGGCGCTCCGCCTGATGGCGACGCTCCATCTCCGCTGCCAGCTCAGCATTGGCCTCTTCCCGGGCGACGATCCCCGCCTCCAGCGCGCTGATGGTCCCAGTCAGGCGGGCCGCCATGCGGTTGAAGCTGTCGGCCAGGAGTCCCAGCTCGTTGTCGCTGGCGAATTCCACCCGCCGCGACAAATCGCCGCTGCTGATGGCCTGGGAAACTCTGGCCAGAAGCTCGATGGGCGCCACGATCCGCCGCCGCACCAGGATGGCCAGGGTCGCCACCAGGCCCACCGCCAGGGCCACACACAGGGTGATGGTCAGGGAAAGAAAGAGGGTGAAGCCCACGGCCTCCAGGAGGGGCCTTTCCGTCACAATGACGAGGCGTTGGCCGCCCAGCGCCACCGGCCGAGAAGCGGACACCACCCACCTGCCGGACAGGCCCTGCCGGAGCCCCTGCCGCTCCGGCAGCATGGTCCGGGTGCCGCGCAGCACCACGGATGGATCCCGATGGGCCACCACCGCGCCGCTCGCGTCGACGAGATACGCCTCTCCCTTGTCCCCGATCCGCAGCTGGGTGATGAGCCCCCACAGCTCCCGCAGGCGAATCTCTGCTGCCAGCACCCCGCGGCGGCGGTCCTGCACCAGATCCTGAATCGGGACCGCCATGGTCATGGTCGGCTCCCCCAGGTCCGCGTGGAAATGGACCGGTCCGAAATACGTCGCAGAGCTGATCATGGGCACGACAAATGCGTCATCCTGGGAGCGATCCCGCAGGTCAGGGCCGGTGACCACCGCAGTCCGGGATACCCGCGCCCGCTCTACGCCACGGCTGTCGAGAAGCGCCAGCTCCTGGAATGCTTCCTGGGGGTGGTCGGTCGAGCTCATGCGATGGGAGCGCGCGTGCTCCAGGAGCCAACGCTGCTGGTCGAGGCTCAGGGAGACCAGACGCTCCGTGCCCAGCACCGTCAGGAGGTGATCCTCGAGGCGCTCGAAATAGCTGACGATGGTCGCCGCCACCCGCTCCGAGATCTCCATCTGCAGGCGCACAGCCTGCTCCAACTGCAGGGACCAGCTCTGCCACAGGAAGACAACGCCCAGGATGTGCAACGGCCCCAGGCTCAGCAGCAGGAAGGCTCCCGTCAACTGGCGCCGGAGGCTCCGGGACGATGACCGGCCGGTCACAGCAGCAGGTCCTCGTTCATTGCACGATGATGTCGGCCTGGCGCAGGACCTCGTCCGCAATGGTCACCCCGGCGGCCCTGGCGGTGCCCAGGTTGATGCCCAAGCGGTACTCGGCGGGCTCCACCGGGATCTGCGCGGGCGGCACGCCCTCCAGGATGCGCCTGGCCAGGCGGCCGGCCCGCCGGCCCGTCTCGGTCAGATCCTGGCCAAAGGACACCATGACCCCGCCCTCGACCTGGGAGGTGGCGGAGGAGAGCACCCAGCCTTGCGCGATGGCCACCTCGGTGAACAGCTTGACCAGGCGAATCAGCTTGGGTGAGTTCAGAAGCCACAAGGCATCGATGTCCCCGGGGAGGCCGTCCGAAACCGACCGCAGCTGGGTCTCGTCCTGGATCTCCCGGACGAGCAGCTCCACGCCCAAGGGAAAGGCGGCGTCCTGGAGCTCGGCCAGACACTGCTGGGCACTGGGGTCGGCAGGCAAGAGAGGAACCAGCAGGCGGCGCGCGTGGGGCACTGCCCGCAGATGCCACTCCAGGGCCTTGCCTGCATGCCCACCGCCCTGGATCCCGGTCATGAAGCCACCGGGCCGCATCGGGTTCTCCATTAGCCCGGAAGCCAGGACGTTGAATACCGGCGCGAAGACCACCGGTACGTCCCGCCCGGCCAGGACCTCCTTGGCCTGAAGAGCCGTAGGCGTGGAGGTGACGAACACCAGGTCCACCTTGCCTGCCACCATCTCCCGAAGGGCGGCGTCCACCTGTTCAGGGCCCGCCAGCTGTCCAGGATCGACAAAGCGCACCCCCCGGCCGGCCCCGGGCTGCTCCCGGCCGAACTCCTCCCGGAAGCCCGCCACCGCCTTGCCCATGGCGGGGTTCGCATTGACGATGCCCACCACCGGGACGGGCTTCTCTTCCGGCCCCATCCCGCATCCCACCAGCATGGCCAGGCCGAGCACCAGGCTCAGCCCTCGGGTGCTGCGCACGATCGCTTCCCTCCTTCCGGATCCGCCCCGCGAACAGGCGGCTCCACCGGTCACGTCCAGCGGGCCGAGCCCCGGTCAGGTTCAGAATAGCAACCCGGGCGGTGGATGGCAATCATGGCTCCGACATTGCCAAGGCCGCGCCACCCATGCAGCTTTCGCTGCCCTCTGCCTGCCTGGCTGCTGGCTCGCGCCACATGTGAAGCTGATTCACGCACGATCCAGGAAACACACAGCTCTCTTCTCTTGTCCGGCGGCTGGCCATTGCCTAGCATGGAAGCATGGATCACACTGCGCGCCCCGACTTGTTGAACGATCAACACCGCGTCGACCAGGAGAAAAAATGCCGCCAACCGCTCTTGTCGTCCTGATCACGAGCCTTCTTCTTGCCCCCCATCTGTGGCGGCCGCCGTCTGCCCCCGCTGCCCAACCGGAGGCGGCAGGGATCACGGCCGATTCCCAGGCGGGCCCCGTGCACAAGGCGCCGATGTCCCGTGATGACCAGGAGAAGAGGGCCATGGCCCTCTTCTCCACCATCCACGACCTGGCGCAAGGACCGGACCGGACCGCGAACCTGGGGCGGATGACGGATCTGTACCAGGAGATCATCGACCAGTGTCCGGATGTGCCCCTGGCCCAGGAAAGCTACTGGCGCCTGATCGAGATGGATCTGCGGGACTATCAGCCGCCCCGGGTGGCGGCAGCGCTGGCACGCCGTGCCCAGCTCCGAAGCCGCTATCCCGCCTCCCCGGTGCTGCCGGCCGCAGAGATCTCCATGGCCAGGGCGTTGTATTTGAACGGCTCCTGGGCCGAGCTCCTGCAGTTGTCTGCTACCGCCACCGCATCCCCGGACAGGATCGACAGCAAGTCGCCCCTGTGGCTGTTCTACCGTGCCGAGTCCCAGAGCCAGCTGGGCGACCTGACGGCAGCCCGCCAGGGATTCCAGACATTGATCGACCGCTACCCCGATGGGCAGTTGGCCGGCCGGGCCCGGCAGCGCCTCGCCGAGCTGCCGGGAACCGGCGCAGCTGCCCCGTGATCGTTTTGTACGGGACGGCAGCCGGACAGGAGGAGAGCCAGCCATGGAAACGCGCCAGTACTGCCGTCTTGACCGCCCGCTGGTCCTGAGCCTGCGGCGGCAAGGATCCCAGGCTCCCTTTTGCATGGCCCAGAGTCAGGACCTGAGCCAGGGTGGCCTCTGTCTGGTCTGCGAGCAGTGCCTGCCTCCAGGAGCCCACCTGGAGCTGGTGGTCCAGTTTCCGTTCCGCCTGACCTCCCGGGTTCGCCTCAGCGGCCGGGTGACCTCATGCACCGAGGTCGGAGCAGGGCACCGCCGCCTCTTCCGTCTGGGCGTCGCCTTCTGCCAGCTGCCCTCGGATCTCTTTCTGGAGCTGTCCCTGTTTCTGGACAGGCTCGCGGCCCAACGTGCCCCCTGCCGTCCGACTCCCCCCAGCCGGACCCTGCGCAACGCCGGAAACGCTGGCTGAAAGGTCCTGCCCCGGCCCCGCCCCAGGAACGTTACGAGAAGTCCCTTCCCACAAGGTCAAGCTTCCGAGAAATGGCTTCCATTGTCCTGGCAGGGGCTATTTCGTACTATGGGATTATGGCTTGAGTGTTGCCAGCTCACGCCAACCCCTAGAAAAGACATCGGAACAGTGCCGCGATAAAGGGAAAAGGAAGCCTTGTCGGCCATCCGGGCCACGTGATGATCGGGGGGCCAGCCAGCGCAGCTCCGAGGCCAGCACGGCCGGCGGCGCGCTGCACCGGGGCCAAGGATTCGCGGCCCCGGCGCCGAATGGCGGATGGAGCACGGGCATGCACGACGGACGGATCATGGCTCTGGCGATGGGCATGGTGCTGTGCTGGGAATCGACCAGTCACGCTCGGGTGAGCGGCCTGTGCAGCAATTGCCACACCATGCACAACAGCCAGGCCGGCGCCGCGGTGGTGGCCAGTGGCACCGGGGCGGGCTGGAGCGGCGGCAGCCTGAGCGGTGGCACCGGTAGCGGCCCCCAGGGCGCCCTCCTGGTCACCGACTGCGTCGGCTGCCACACAAGCAGTGCCGGGGCAACCATCGTCAGTGTCGCCGATTCCCGCATTCCCATCGTCTACAATCTGGTTCCGCCCGCCGACCCGCTGGCTGGAGGCAACTTCTACTGGGTGGCCGCGCTGGGCGACGAGCACGGCCACAACGTCCGGGGCGTCTCGGCCAGAGACGCCGCCCTCGAGGTGGCGCCGGGCGCGGTCGGCTGCGCCAACAGCTGCCATGTCTCCCTGACCCTGACCGATGCCCAGACCACCGGCGGCCGCAAGAACGGCTGCCAGGGCTGCCACAACAGCGTCAGGCACCACGGCGGCGACCCGGCCGGCCAGCCGGTGGGCGCAGACGGCGGCTGGTACCGCTTCCTGGCCGCCCCCTCCGGTCACGATTTCCTGGGCGGTGCCGGTGTCACTGGCATCGAGGATCCTGACTGGGAGCAGAGCCCGACCGGTACCGCTCACAACACCTATTACGGCGGCGACGGCTCGGACAACCAGAGTCCGCAATCGATTGGCAAGTTTTGTGCCGGCTGCCACTACAACTTCCACTCTCCCGGCTTTGCCACCACCTTCATGGGCACCGACAACGGCGGCGGCGCCAGCCCCTGGCTGCGGCACCCCGCCGATGCGGTCATTCCCGGCGAGGCGGGGTCCGAGTACACCAGCTACACGGTCTATGACCCCCAGGTGCCGGTGGGCCGGCCGGAGCCGACCCTGACCGGTTTTGCGGCCAACGTCGTACGTCCAGGCACCGACAAGGTCATCTGCCTGTCCTGCCACCGCGCCCATGGCAGTCCTTTCCCGGACATGCTGCGCTGGGACCGGACAGCCATGGTGGTGGGCACCACCGGCGCCGCCGCCGGCACGGGCTGTTTCAAATGTCATTCCACCAAGGACGGGATCTGAGGCCCCCTGGGCTCCCCGACCTCCAGAGGCCGACCATTCCGAGGCGAGGTCTGCAATCATGAAGGGAACGTGGCGATGCGGGATCCTGTTGCTGCTGGCTGTTCTGGTCCTGGCACCCTTCCTGCCGGCGGCCGGGGCCGCCGGTCCGGCCGAAGGCTTCGGACGCCAGGCGCCCATCCTCACCGGCAAGGTCACCGCCATGGCGCTGGACCGGCAGGACCGAATCTACGGCATTCCGGCCGGTGAGAACCGGGTGGCGGCGTGGGATCGGGAGGGACGGTCTCTGCCGGGCCTCGACGGTCTGACCCAGCCGGTCAGTCTGGCGGTGGGCCCGGACGACCGGATCTTCGCCGGCAGCGTGACCAACGGCTCGGTGCAGGTGTTCGGCGCCGACCGCAAGAGACTCCATGCACTGGGCCAAGGGGATGGCGAGCTTGGCCGGCCGTTGGCCATTGCCGTTGCTGCCAATGGCACCGTCTATGTGGCCGACGACCGGGACGGCGTGATCAAGGTCTATGACGGGAACGGCCGGCGGCTCTTCTCCTTTGCCGGGGCCGGGAGTGGCGCCGGGCAGCTCAACCACCCCACGGCCCTGGCCGTGGATGACGTCCGGCACGAGCTTCTGGTGGCTGACCTGCCCCTGGTCACCTCGGCCATGGGACCCCATGAAGGGGCGCGGGTGCAGGTCTTCGATCTGGCGGGCCGCTACCGGCGCGCCTTCGGCACCTTTGGCATCGGCGACGGCCTGCTGATCAAGCCCCTGGGCCTGGCCGTGGACGACGCCGGCCGGGTGCTGGTCAGCGATGCGTACCAGAACGTGGTTCAGGTCTTCGCTGGCGACGGCGAGCATCTGAGCACCATCTTCGACTTGGAGAGCCCCTTGCGCACCCCCCTGTCCGTGGCGGTGGCCAGCACCGGCCAGGTGCTGGTCGCCTCCCTCAACGCCGGCACCGTGGAGGTCTTCGGCCCTGCCCCCACCCCGGTGGTGGAGGCCTGGGCCCGGGCCGGCGGCCGGATTGCACCGGCGGGCCGCATTCCGGTGCCCGCCGGCCAGGACCTGCGCCTGGCGGTCAGCGCCGAAGCCGGCTACCACGTGGCCGCGGTGCTGGTAGACGGCGACGACGCCGGCCCGCTGGCCGAGCTGACCATGCCCCGGGTGCTCATGAGCCACGCGGTGGAGGCCCGCTTTGCCCTCAACGAGTATACGATCGAGGCCACGAGCAGCCCGGGCGGCGCCATCTCGCCTCCCGGCCTCTCCCCGGTGCTGCACGGCCAGGATCAAGGCTACGAGATCACCCCGGATCCGGGGCTTGCCATCCTTGACGTGCTGGTGGACGGCGTTTCCCAGGGACCGGTGGCCAGCTACACCTTCCGGGCCGTGGACCGGAGCCACATCATCCATGCCCTGTTCGGGGCCGAGCCGGTCAACTGGCCGCTGACCGTTCAGGTGCAAGGCCTGGGCTCGGTGGCAGCGGCAGGCATTGCCTGCCCGGACGACTGCAGCGCCCAGTACCCGGAGGGCACCCCGGTGACTCTGGTGGCCACGGCCGGCGCCGAGCAGGTCTTTGCCGGCTGGAGCGGTGCCTGCACCGGTGCCCAGCCCAGCTGCCAGCTGACCATGGACGAGGCCAAGACGGCCGCCGCCCGCTTCCTGCCGGCGGCAAGCCTGGTGACCTTTGACGAGAGCGGGCTGGGGACCCTGCCCTGGATCTCCGGCGGCGTGGCGCCCTGGCAGCTGCAAAATGGGGTCAGCCGCTCCGGCAGCGGGGCCATGGCAGCGGGCGCGGTGGGCGATGCGGGACTCAGCTTCCTGGAGGTGGCGCTGGAGGCCACCGCCCCGGGTGAGGTAGGATTCTGGGCCCGGATCTCGACCCTGCCCGAAGGCCAGCTCCTGCGCTTCCTGGTGGACGGCGAGGAGAGGGGACGCTGGTCCGGCGAGCGGGACTGGGACGAAGAGCGCTTCGCCGTGGAGCCGGGCCGCCATGTCCTGCGCTGGGAATACTTGGCGCAAGGGGCGGAGCAGACAGCGGCCGGCATGGCCTGGCTGGATGACGTCTCGCTGCCGCCGATCGTGGCGCCTTCGCCCTATCCGGTGCCGGATCTCAAGGCCAACGATCTCGATACGGTCGATCTGGCGGCCGCCGGGCGGGGACGCCTGAGCGTAGCCGTGGCCCCGGGCGCTGCCCTGGGAGTGAACTGCGAATGGTATCTGCTCATCCGGGCCGGCCAGCAATGGCTGGCCTACGACAGCACGCGGCAGATCTGGCAGCGCCGGCTGGTGCCCTTCTGGCGGGGAGCCCTGGACGAAAGCTCCTACGCCCACCGGCCGGTGGTGGAGCTGCCACCCCTGCCGCCGGGCAGCTACACCTTCTACTACCTGGTGGACTTTGTGGCCAACGGCCGGCTGACACCGGCGGCGCTGCTGGCGGACGGGGCCGTGCTCCGGGTGACCCCTTAGGGCCGCAGGCACGTTGGCCGTGCGCGGGTTGACTGGCAACGCAGGATCGCAAAGAGAGGGCGGCATGAAGATCAGGATGATGACAGCGTTGGCCGTGACCACCGTGCTGGTGCTGGCCGGGGGCTGGGTTCGGACGGTGCGGGCGGACCAGTTGGGGGTCGACTATCCCCACTATGCGCAGGAGACCATCGGCTGCGACTCCTGCCACTACATCGTCGAGGATCAGCACCCTGCCTGGGTGGATCATGAGCCTCAGAACATCGACGACACGCCGTTCAACAACCTGTGCTGGAGCTGCCACAACGACGTGCGGGCCCCCTACGTGGTGCCCCACTCCAGCCGGACCACCAACAGCCAGCGTGGCACCTGGTCCATCGAATGCCGGACCTGCCACTGGCCCCACCACCAGATGCAGATGCGCACATACGGTGCCGCCAGCTACGTGGCCACCGGGACCTCCACCGGACTGACCGCCACCACCCTGACCATGGACGGCGCCGGCTGGGAGCCGGATGCGCTGGTGGGCTACATCCTCATGCCCAACACCAGCCAGATCTCGTACAACTACCGGATCACCGGCAACTCCGCCGAGACCCTGACCGTGGATCCGGCCATGGAGCTCGGCAAGGCCAGTGCCGGCAACACCTTTGCCATCTTCTACGGCAAGCTGGTGAAGTCCAGCCTGCCCACCCCCAACAGCGGCACGAAGACCGTGAAGTTCTTCCGCAAGGAGGGCGCCAACTCCTACGCCGATGGCAATGCCGTCTACGACGGGGTCTGCGAGGTCTGCCACACCCTGCCCCGGCATTTCCGCAACGACGGCTCGGCCCCGGACCAGTTGCACACCAACGTGCGCGGCGGCCAGGCCGGCGCGTACTGCATCCCCTGCCACAGCCACGACAACGGCTTTGCCCACGGCAGCGGCGTCGGGGGCGGCACCTGCCCGGACTGCCACGGCCACGACCTGGGCTACGGCGGCGCCACGGGTGGCGCCGGCACCTTTGCCAGCCACTCCACCCACACCGAGAACGACACCGACGACGCCAAAGGCCCGAACATCGGCTGCGACGGCTGCCACGACACCAACGCCTTCCCCAACTTCAAGGACAGCGCCACCACCCTGGCCGCCACCACGGTCTGCAACCCCTGCCACTCTCCGGGCGGCGATTACGACGGGGTCGACGATCCGATCCTCGGCGCCAAGGCCAACTGGGATGCCGGCGTCTATCTGGCCACCAACAACAGCACCTTGCGGTCGGGCAAGGAGAAGTGGTGCGCCACCTGCCATGACAAGGAGCCTTCCGAGATCTATGGCGTGAGCGCCCCCAACGTGGTGGGCGACGAGGACGGCAGCTACACCTACGGCACCGGCTGGGGCTACTACAAGACCGGCCACGGCCTGGTGGCCGGCGAAAACTACCCCTCGAAAGGGGGAATCCAGACCCTGGCCGGACGGCCGGTGCACTGCGACTCCTGCCACGATTACGCCAGCGACCACAACATCGACGCGGACCCCAGGACCTTTGACGACGGTGAATCGGCGACCACCGACCCCAGCGTCTACCGGGAGGGGTTCCGGCTGAAGCTGGTGGGCATGGGCCAGGGCACCGGCACCAGCACCCGGGAGCCCATGCTGGTCCCGCGGCCCCCCAACTCCGGCAACCTGATCAACCAGTCCCGACTGTGCTACAACTGCCACGACTCGGGCCCGTTCCTCAGCTCCAGCAACATGAGCACCAACCTAGTCACCGCTGGCGTCAACCGCCACGAGTACCACATGGTGATCAACAACTACCAGTATCCGGCGGACTGGAGCGGCGGCAACACCAGCCTGATGACCTGTCCCAACTGTCATAACGTCCATGGCTCCACGCGGTTGGCCATGGTCCGGGACGGCAAGCTCACCGGCCGCGAGCCGGGCCTGGAGATCTGGTACAAGAACGCCATCACCACCATCCTGGGCGCTCCCGTTCCGCCCGATCCCGCCGATGTGCCCCTGGCGGCCAGCGACGGCACCGCCTGGATCAACCACTCGGTGACCAATATCTGTGTCGGCTGCCATGGCAACAACAACCTGGAGGGCAAGGACCGGAATCCATACCAGAGCACGGATCAGGCCCCCTTCCTCTCCTGGACCGGCGAGACCGGCTACACCGCCGATGGCGCCAGCCCGGACAGCGGTCCTTCCTCCTCCACCTTCACCTTCCGGGTGGAATACACAGACTTCAACAATGAGCCGCCCAGCTTCGTCGAGGTCTGGGTGGATGCCAACGACAACGGCTCCTACGAGGCGGGCGAAAAGCACGCCATGACCGGGGTCGATGCCGGCGACGTCAATGTCATGAACGGCAAGATCTATACCAAGAGCCTCACCCTGACCAGTGCCGGCGACAACATCATCCGCTACCGCTTCACCGCCTCGGACGGCAGCAACAGCGCCACCGGTGCCCCCACTGGCGATGGCTCCGTGACCATCCTCAACAACGGCCCGACCCTGGCCTGGACCGGCGAGGCATCCTTCACCGACGACGGCGTCAGCCCCAATACCGGCGGTAACGGCGCCAGCTTCACCTTCCGGGTCAGCTACACCGATGCCGACAACCAGGCGCCGGCGAGCATCCAGGTCTGGATCGACGCCAACGACAACGGCTCGTACGAGGCTGGAGAGAAGCACGACCTGACCGCGATGGACGGCGGCGACACCAATTATGCCGACGGCAAGCTCTACGCCACCACCAGGGCGGTAGCCTTTGCCGGCGACGGCACTCTTGGCTACCGCTTCTATGCCAGCGACGGCAGCAGCGCCGCCACCGGGCTGCCGGCCGCGGACAGCACCTTCAGCGTGGTGGCCGGGGCCAACAGCCCACCGCTTCTGGAGTGGGTGGCGGCCACCTGCCGGGCCGAAGGGGTGAAGCCCGCGGCAGGCGCCACGGGCGCCGACTTCGAGTTTTTCGTCCGCTATACCGACCCCGAGAATCAGTGCCCGCCAGCGGCCAGCGACATCCAGGTCTGGGTGGATGTCAACGACAACAGCGCCTACGAGCCGGGCGAGAAGTACAATCTCAGTGCCGACGATCCCGGTGACGCCAATTGCGCCGATGGCAAGCTGTACAAGAAGACCATGTCCCTGGCCCTGGCCGGCGACAATGTCCTCGCGTACCGCTTCGCCGCCTCGGACGGCACAGACCCGGCCATCGGCACGCCGGTCACCGGCAGCACCCTGACCGTGGTCAATGCCCAAAAGGTGCGGCCGGGCGGCGGCGTAGGCTGGTATGCCACCATCCAGGGGGCGATCGATGCCGTCGACGGCGCCCACACGGTCCTGGTCTACGACGGGACCTACAACGAGAACCTGTCCTTCTCCGGAGTCAATGATGCCGACACCACGGTCCGCTCGGTCTGCGGCCCCGAGGTGACCACGATCAGCAACCCGGGCACCGTGGTGCTGTTCTTGAGCAACTCCGGCAACCTGCTGGACGGCTTCACCGTCACCGGCGGCACCATCGGTGTCTACTTCAACTCCGCCACCGCCACGGTGAACAACTGCAAGATCCACAGCAACAACAACCCGGGCGCCAACGGCGGCGGCATCTACACCGCCAACATCGCGGCAGTGGCCACCATCACCAATTCGGAGATCTACAACAACACCGCCGGCAACGGCGCCGGTGCCTTCTTCAATGCGGCCACTGGTCATTCCTTCACCAACTGCACCATCCGCAACAACACCGCCAGTGGCGGCGGTGGTGCGGTCTTCTCCCAGAACGGCTCTGCGGACTTCATCGATGTCGTCCTCAAGGACAACACCGCGACCGGTGCCGGTGGTGCGGTGTATGCCAACGGCTCCGGCGCCAGCTTCGTCCGTTGCACCATCACCGGCAATACGGCCAGCGGTACCAGTGGCGTGGTCTACCCGTCCAACGCCGGCACCAGCATCCTGTTCGAGAGCTGCCTGGTGGCCAACAACCGGGGCACCCAGGGCGGCGTTTCCTACGTCAACACCGGCAGCCTGACCGCAGTCAACTCCACCTTTGCCGGCAACCAGGCTACGGCCGGCAGCGGCGGCGTCATCTACAACCAGGGCGCCAGCAGCGTCTTCCGGAACTGCATCCTCTGGGACAACAGCGCCACCAGCGGCGGCCATGTCGTCCATTTCAACGCCGGCTCGGTCACCATCCAGGACGCCCTCCTGGCCAGCGGCCACGACGGCATCTTCACCAACCGCCCGTACCTGGACCACACCGGAGCCGCCTACACCCTCACCGTCGAGGGCTATCTGTCGGACAGCGACCCCCTGTTCGTGGATGCGGCGGCCGGCGACTTCCACCTCCAGAGCGTCTCGGCGGCCGTCGACCACGGCAACGCCGCCTACGCGCCGGCCACGGATCTCGACGGCGATGCCCGGCCCCAGGGGGCGGCGGATGACCTCGGCGCCGACGAGTACCGCTCGGCCGTGAGCGCGCCCAGCCTGGCCTGGACCGGCGAAGCCGGCTACACCGCCGACGGCGTCAGCCCGGACAGCGGCGGCAGCGGCACCGGCTTTGTCTTCCGGGTCGACTACACCGATGCCGACAACGACCCGCCGGTGGCGATGGAGGTCTGGGTGGATGCCGACGACAACGGGACATACGGCCCCAGCGAAAAGCACGCCATGACTGCCGCCGATGCCGGCGACACCACCTATTCCGACGGCAAGCGGTACACCTTGACCCTGGCGGTGAGCATGGCGGGCGATGGCAGCATCCCGTACCGCTTCTCCGCCCAGGACGGGACCTTCGAGGCCACCGGCGCGCCGGTGGCTGGCGGCAGCCTCACGGTCACCAACAACCCGCCCACCCTGGCCTGGACCGGCGAAGCCAATTACGTTGCCGACGGCGTCCATCCGGACAGCGCCATCGGCGGCACCAGCTTTGCCTTCCGGGTGGACTACACCGATGCTGACAACACGGCGCCGGCCTTCATCGAGGTCTGGGTGGACGCCGATGACAACAACACTTACGGGGCGGGCGAAAAGCACGCCCTGACCGCCACGGACGGCGGCGACGCCACGTACAGCGACGGCAAACGGTACGCCGCTGCGGTCCCGGTGCTCTTTGCCGGCGACGGCAGCCTCAAGTACCGGTTCTTCGCCTCCGACGGCAGCGACGACGCCACCGGGCTGCCCACCGCCGACCAGACCCTGACCGTGACCAACAATGCCCCCACCCTGGCCTGGACCGGCGAGGCCGGCTATGCCAGCGACGGCGTCAACCCGGACAGCGGTCCGGATGCCAGCAGCTTCCAGTTCCGGGTGGACTACACCGATACCGACAACACCCTGCCGGCCCTGATCCAGGTCTGGGTGGACGCCAACGACAACAGCACTTACGAGCCGGGCGAGAAGATGGCCCTGACCGCCACGGATGCTGGCGATACCACCGTGACCGACGGCAAGCGGTACGCCGCCACCCAGCCCCTGGCCTACACCGGTGACGGCGTCTACACCTACCGCTTCTTCGCCAACGACGGCACGGCCGATGCCACCGGCCCGCCCACGGCCAACAGCACGGTCACCGTGACCTTCACCCCCAACAACGCCCCCACCCTGGCCTGGACCGGCGAGGCCGGCTACACCGCCGACGGCGTCGCCCCGGATTCCGGTCCTGGCGGCAACACCTTCGTCTTCCGGGTGTCGTACAGCGACACAGACAACGACGCCCCCAGCGCTGTGCAGGTGTGGATCGATGCCAACGACAACCTGGCCTACGAGGCCGGCGAAAAGCACGACATGACCGCGGTGGACGCCGGCGACACCACCTACACCGACGGCAAGCTCTTCACCGCCAGCCGGGCCGTGGCCTACAACGGCGACGGCACCCTCAAGTACCGCTTCTACGCCCAGGATACGGAGGCGGCGGAGGCCACCGGGACGCCAGCCGACCCGGGCGGCACCTTGACGGTGGTCAACCCCATCACGGTCTGCGCCTCGGGCTGCGACTACACCTCCATCCAGGGGGCGATCAGCAGCGGCAGCACCCCGAGCGGCGCCTACATCCTGGTCAAGAACGGCACCTACTCGGAGAACGTCAACTTCGGCGGCAAGAACGTCTACGTCTATTCCGAGAACGGCGCCGCCAATACCACCATCCAGGGCGCTGCCGGCAACAACCCGGTGCTCACCTTCAGCAACGGCGAGACAGCCAGCGCCGTGGTGGACGGCTTCACCATCGACAACCAGTTCTCCGGCGCCGAGAAGGACCGGGGCATCTTCATCTCCAACAACGCGGCGCCGACGATCAAGAACTGCATCGTCAAGGGCCACACGCCGGCCAACAACTACAATGGGGGCGCCGGGATCCACATCGACGGCGGCGGAGCGACCATCGACAGCTGCACCATCGGTGACGCCGTGGCCCCCAACTCCTCCCGCTACGGCTCCGGGGTCTACGCGGCCAATGCCGGTGGCGCCCTGACCATCACCAACAGCAGCCTGGTCTCCAACCAGACCATCTTCATGGGCGGCGCAATCTATCTCAACAACCGCAGCTCCACCACCACGATCACCGGCACCACCGTGAGCAACAACACCGCGGGCCAGCATGCCGGCGGCATCTACTGCGCCAATTCGCCTCTGGTGATCAACAGCAGCACCATCGAGTACAATTCAACCCCCACCAACTATGAAGGCGGCGGCCTGTATCTGACCGGCGCTGCCACCACCCTCACCATCACCGGCCCCACCTCGATCAGCCACAACTCCTCCCGCCACGGTCCGGGCATCTATGCCAACGGCATCGGGACCGTCTCGGTCTCCGATACCACGCTGAACGCCAACACCAGTTCCACCGGCATGGGCGGGGGCATGCACCTGACCGCCATGACCAGCAGCATTACCGTGACCAACACGGCGATCACCAACAACTCCACCTCCGCCCAGGGCGCCGGCATCTACCTCTCGGCCGGCACCAGCCTGACCTTTTCGCTCACCAACTGCACCATCGACACCAACACCGTCACCAACACCGCCGGCTCCGACGGCGGCGGTCTGTACCTGGCCGCCAGCAACGTGGCCGGGCTGACCCTGACCGCCAACATCACCGGCGGCACCATCAGCAACAACTCGGCCCGCAACAGCGGCGGCATCCACACCGCGGTGAGCGGCACCAACAGTCCGGCCCTGGTCCTCAACATCACCGGCACCACCATCCAGGAGAACGAGGCGATCAACGGCTACGGCGGCGGCCTCACCGTCGCCGGCAACGCCACCGCCAGCGTGAGCAAGGCCTGGCTCAGGGCCAACAAGGCCAAGACCTACGGCGGCGGCATCTACAATACCGCCACCGCCACCGTCACCAACAGCATGATCACCGGCAACCTCATCGAGGGGGTCTCGTACAACGACGGTGGTGGCGTCTATACCAGCGGCACCATGAGCCTGTACAGCTCGACGGTGGCCGGCAACCGGGCTGCCAGGAACGGCGGCGGCTGGCAAGGCGGCGGCACCATCCGCAACTCCATCTTCTGGGGCAATACCGCCGGCGGCACCAACCACCAGATCAACGGCTCGCCCACCACCACCTACACCGATATCGCCGGCGGCTGCACGGCCTGTGTGGACAAGACCGGCAATATCGACCTCGATCCGGTCTTCGTGGACCTGCAGTTCGCCACGGCCGGCAATCCCAACGCCGGCGGGAACTTCCATATCTGCCGCGGCGTCGACGACCCGGTGGCCGGCTGCCTCGGCGCCTCCGGGGCCATCGACGTGGCGGGCACCGCCAACGCGCCGGCGGACGACTACGACGGCCAGGGCCGGCCGTACGACGTGGCCGGCCTGGGTGATGGCACCGATGACTACGACATGGGGGCGGACGAGTACCGGCCCTGAGCGCCGATCGCCTGCCGGAGCCGGTCAGCGGATGACATCCTGGGCCAGGATCAGGACTTCCGGGGGGATGGCCAGGCCGCTGGCAGCGGCAGTGGGCAGGTGGAGCTGCAGGAGCACATCAGGCTGCTCGATGGGGATGCGCCAGGCGGGGGTACCCTGGAGGACGGCATGGGCCTGACGACTCGCCTGGCGCCCCACCTGGAAGCGGTCCTGGCCGACCGTGACCGGCACCCCGTTCTCATGGCCGATGGCCGAGGCCAACGGCAGCTGGTGCCGGATGGCGGCGGCCACGAACCGGTCCATGTGCCGGGCGAGCAGCGCCGAGCTCAGCAGGAACAGCCCGTCCACCCCATTGGGCGGCGAGGCCAGAGCCTGCTCCAGCTCCGGCAACGAGGCGACGGTAGGCACGACCAGCTCCACCTGAAGCTTCTCCGCCGCCTCGCGGAGGGCGGCCAGGCTTTGGGCCGCCGGGGGACTGTCGTCAGCAAAGGGGACCAGGATCCTCTTCACCCCGGGCCGGATGCGGAGCAGCCACTCCAGGGCCTTGCCGGTGCCAGGGCTGGCCCGGACGCCGGTGGCGTTCCGATCCGGCGCCCGCATACTGGTGGCCAGACCGGACCCGAGCGGATCGACGACCCCGGCAAAGATCACCGGGACGGCCGTGCCGGCGGTCGCCGCCACCGCAGCCTGCGCCGCTTTGGTGGACAGGGCCAGCACCAGATCCACCCGCCGGCGGAGCAGATCCCCCATTGCCGCCCCCAGCTCCCCTTCCGAGCAGACCCGCCCGGCCTCCAGATAGACGATGCTCTCCCCTTCCTGGTAGCCCAGATCCGCCAGGCCGGCCTTGAAGCCGGCCACCATGGGCAGGTGCTTGTCGTTGGCGTTGAGCACGCCGATGATCTTCATCCGGGATTCGGGCTCTTCGGTCGAGCATCCGCCGAGCAAAGGCAGCCAGAAGAGGGCCAGGACAACCAGGGGACTGCCGAGCTGCACACGCATGACACCTCCCTCCTGGGGCTGGGGTTACGCCCGACTGTACGGTCACCTTCCCAAAAAGTGCCCTTCATGTCAAGCGCCTTCACGTTCCGCGACGAACAGGGGCACCCGCCCGGTGCAGCCGCGGGCGTACAGGAAGGTCGGAGCAGCGTCGGGCGCTACGGCCGCCGGGCCGCGGCCCGGTCCAGGGCCCGCCGGACCACGGTGGCGATGGTCCGGATCCCCATCGGCTTGGTCACGTATTCATCGATGCCGGCTGCCTTGGCGCTCTCCTCGTTGAGGATCTCGCTGAAGCCCGTGCACAGCACCACCGGGAGCCCAGGTCGCAAGGCCCTCGCCTCATGGGCCAACCGGTCGCCGGTGAGCTTGGGCATCGTCATGTCGGTCATCAGCAGATCGAAGCCATCCGGAGCCGCCTGGAAGCTGGCCAGAGCCTCCTGGGGATCGGTGAAGGCCGTCACCTGGTACCCCAGCTCGGCCAGGACCTGCCGGGCCATGTCCACAATGACGGCCTCGTCATCCACAAACAGCAGCCGCTCGCTGCCCTTCGGCAGGGGGGCCTCCGAGTCGATCGCCGCGGCCGCAGAGGTGGCTGGCCTCTCCGGGAAGTAGAGGTGAAAGGTGGTGCCCTGGCCGACCTCGCTGTACACGGTGACGTGTCCACCCAGGCTCTGCATGATCCCATGCACCACCGCCAGGCCCAGACCCGTACCCTCGCCCTTCTCCTTGGTGGTGAAATAGGGCTCGAAGATCCGCTCCAGAACCGCCCGCTCCATGCCCGAGCCGGTGTCGCTCACCTCCAGGCGCAGATAGGGTCCGGGGGCCAGGTGCAGGCCCTTGACCTTGTCGCCGGCGCTGATCCGGACCGGCAGCAGGGTGACGCCCAGCGTGCCGCCGCTGGTGCGCATGGCATGGTAGGCGTTGGTGCACAGATTCATGAGCACCTGGTGGATCTGCACCGGGTTGGCCAGCACCGGCCCGCACCGGGGATCGATGTTGGTCCGGATCTGGATGAAGGTGGGGATCGAGGCCCGCAGGAGCTTCAAGGCCTCCTTGATCACCACCTGCAGCTCCACCGGCGCCACCTCCTGGCTGTTCCGGCGGCTGAAGGACAGGATCTGCTGGACCAGCTGGCTGGCTCGCCGGGCTGCCTGGCCGATGCCGGCCAGGTAGCCGTGGACCTTGCTGTCCCTGGGCACCTCGGCCAGGCCCAGCTCGCTGTAGGCGACGATCGGGCAGAGGATGTTGTTGAAATCATGGGCGATGCCGCCGGCCAGGGTGCCGATCGCCTCCAGTTTCTGGGATTGCCGCAGCTGGGCCCGGAGCTTGTCCTGCTCCTCTTCGGCCAGCTTGGCGCGGATGATCCGGGCCGCCAGGCTGCCGGCTGCCTTGAGAGCGGCCTCCAGCTTGTCGGAGCGGCGGTAGCCGGCCTTGGTGTAGCAGGTGAAGACGCCGAGCACCTCGCTGCCCTCGGTGACGATCGGCACGCAGTAGTGGCCATGGGGCGGCATCCCGGGATAGGTGATGTCGTGACGCTCATCAACCCGGTCCGCGAACAGCACCTCCCGGCTCAAGGCCGTCTTGCCGCAACAGCACTGTCCCAGAGCCACCTCGGCGCAAAGCGCCCGCAACGGCTCTGCCAGGTTGCTGGCCGCCTTCATCTTGAGAACATCGCCCTCCCGCAGGAAAACCACACCGGTGTGCTCGAGACCGAAGACGTGGAACGAGGTCACGGTCTCGATGAACCGGCGCAGGATCTCGTCCAGGCCCTGACCGGTCAACGAGAGCTCCAGAAGGCGGTTGAGCAGGGCCTGCACCTGGTAGCTGTCCTGGATGGCCGCCTCCCGGGTGGCCAGGAGGTCAATCTTCGCCACCAGTTCGTCGGTCATGGCGTTGAAGCTGGCCGCCAGGTCGCCCAGCTCGTCGCTGCCGACCAGCGGCGCCCGGACGCCCAGATCGCCGGCCCCGATCTGCCGGGCCCGCTGGGCCAGGTTCTCGATGGGACCGACCAGCCGGCCGATCACCGCCAGGCCCAGAGCGGTGCCGGCGACCAGAAAGACCAGCACAAAGACGCCGGTGGTGCCCAGCGAGTGCCAGGCCGTGTGGAGCACCTCGCTGTGGGGGGTGGTGGCGACCAGGAAGAAGCGCTGCTGGTGCAGATCGAAGTGCTCCCGGACCAGGAGCAGATCCTCCCCCTCCAGTCCGTGACCGCGGCCCTCATCGATGCCCGGCAGGAAAAAGGTGCTGCTGAGCGTCGCGGAGATGTTGGGGTGGGCGACGACCCGGCCGGTGGCATCGGTGATGAAAAGGAGGCCCCGCTCGCCGAACGGCCGGTCCACCACCGGCCGCCAGATGGCGCTGATGCGAAGCTTGGCCAGGAGCACCCCTTGCACCGGGCCGCCCGGGTAGTTGGTGATGGGCATGGAGTGCAGGATCCAGGGCTCCAGGTTCTCCTCGTCCACGACCACCGGACCGTAGGCGTGCTTGCCGGTGGCCAGGGGCTCTTGGATCTCGGCCCTGCCGGCCCAGTCCCGGCGGTCGGCGCTGGTGAAGATATCGACCCGGGAGACATGGGCCCGCTCCTGGCCGCTCCGGTCGACCAGGAGCAGCTCCTCGATGATCTCCTGCCCGCCGGCGTTCTCGACAAAGATGAGCTGCTGCAGGAGGTTTTCGCGGTCGGCCGGGCCCAGGTCCAGGATCTCGCCCGTGAGCATGGCGACGTGGAGCATGCTCTCCAACTCGTGGGTGGCCAGGGCAATCTCGTTCCTCGCCCTCTTCACCACCTCCCGCTCCAGGTCCAGGATCTGCTCCCTCTGGGAGCTGTAGACCAGAACCGACAAGGTCAGCCCCAGGAGGATCAGAGGCACAATGACCACCAGACAGACGGCCACGGCGAACCGCTGGCGCAGGCCGCGACCTGGCCGTCCTGCCGGTGCCTGGGCACCGCCGCCGGGCGCCGCCGGCGGCATGGGAGGGAAGGGCTCGGGCATCAGTCCTCGATGAACGTTGCCTGCTGCAAGAGCCGCTCCGGCACCTCGATGCCCAGCTCCCGGGCCTTGCCGCGGTTGATCCGCAGATAGAACGAGGCGGTCTCCACCGGCATGGTCTGCGGGGAGGCGCCGTTCAGAAGCCGGTCTGCCATCCGGCCGGCCTGCTCCCCCATCCGGAAGTCGTTCTCGCCATAGGAGATCATGACGCCGCTGCCGGAGAAGAGATGGGCGCAGGAGGCCACCGGGATACCCCGGGCCGTGGCGGCCACCACATACTCCCGCACCTGGGAGGTCAGAAGGTGCGAGCAGGTCAGCCAGACCGCCTGCACGTCCGGGGGGATGGCGGCCAGGGCCGCCTGCAGGGCGGGCAGACCGTCCACCTCGGTCGAGACCAGCTCAACGCCCAGCTTCACGGCGCCGGCCTCAAGATCGTCCCGGGTCAGACACGAGGCCATGTCCCCGGCATGACAGGGGACGTACACCCGCCTGACCCCCGGCACCACGGCCAGGAGATACTCCAGGGCCTTGGCCGTGCTGCCCCGGATCCTGATCCCGGTTACAGGCCCGCCGGGCCGGGCCAGGCTTTCCACCAGCCCGGCCTCCGCTGGCGCGAAGACCGGGGCAAAGAGCCCGGGGATGGCCGTCCCGGTCAGAGCCTCCTTGAGCCTCCTGGCCACCGGCGTGGTGAGGCCGAGGATAAGGTCGACATCCTCGGCGATGAGGGCGGCGATCCTGCTGTCGACCTCGCCTGAGCCCTGGAGGGGACCGTCATAGCGGAAGACGATGGTCTCGCCCTCCTGGTGGCCCCGCTCGGCCAGGCCGGCCTTGAATCCTGCCACCACCTGCTCCAGGCCGGCGCTGGGGTTGACAATGCCCACCTTCTTCGGCTTGACCGCAGGCCGGTGCTCGCAGCCGGCCACGGCCAGGACGCCTGCCACCGCCGCCACCACAAGAGAAAACACCCCGTTGCCCATGGTCGCCATCCTCCCTGCCAAGAATGGTCAAATTCCTACAGGTTCGCATCATGCCCGGGCCAGAGGAGGAAGTCAAGGCCGAGCCAACCGGCCTTGCAGACCCGCCAGGAAGCGGCGCATCCCCTCCTGATGGGAGCCGGCCCAGTAGAGGCGGTCGCAGGCGGGGCAGCGACGAAAGCTGTGGTAATAGAGGCGGGTGAGGGGCAGGAGGCGGTGCTCGATCGCCTCCTTGGCCACCGGCTGCAGGAGGGCGTTGCAGCGCAGGCAGCGGCTGAGGGGCTGGAAGTGCTCCTCAAGGCCAAAGAGCCGCACCACCTCCAGGAGCTGCTCTTCCGGTGCGCCGGCCCGGATGAGGCGGCCGAAGACCACCCCCTTTCGCTTCAGGAGCCGCCGGTCCCGGGTCAAAAGCACCCGGCCGCTGGCCGCCGCCTGGGCCGCCAGCTCCTCGTCGCCGGCCCGGGGGTCATAGAGGGCGTCCAGGCCCAGAAGCCGCAGCTGGCGGGCCAGCTGGCCGACGTTGATATCCACCAGAAAACCGGGCTTGGCGGCCAGGGCCGGCCGCAGGCAGCCGGGCCGGAAGAAATCGTCCGGGCTTTGCACCGGCGCCACCATCACCGCATCGCCATCCCGGAGGAGGGCCGCAAACCCGCTTTCCTGGCCATTGATGGTCAGGGCCGCCACCTCGGTGTGCGGCACGCCGTAGGCCTCGATGAGGTCCTTGACCGAGGTCCGCCGGCCCAGCGGCCGGCTGACCAGGCCGCGGTCATGGGGCACGGTGAGGAGGGTGGGCAGGTCCCCCAGGAAACGGCAGGCAAGGGCAGCCATGGCAGCCGGGTCCGGTCAGTCGGGCCTGCCGGGGCGCGAGGTCCGGCCGGGGCGGAGCCGGGCGCCCGGCCGCGCCATCACGCCTTCCCGAACAGGATGACCACGGCGGTGATATTGTCCCGGCCGCCAGCCTCGTTGGCCGCATCCACCAGCTGGTTGCAGATCGCCTCTGCCGAGCTGCCCGCTGCCAGGATCTCGGCCAGCCTGGCATCGGGAACCATGGACCACAGGCCATCCGAGCACAGGAGCGCCCGGTCGCCCTCGGCCAGCTCCACCTGGTGGCACTCCGGATCCTCGGCCATGGGAAAGCCCACGGCCCGGGTGACGATGTTGCGGCCGAAGCCGACCCGCGCTTCCTCCGGGTCCAGAAGCCCGGCGGCCACCTGCTGGGCGACCTGGGAGTGGTCGGTGGTGATCTGGCGGAAGGAGCCGCGGCTGGCCAGATAGCACCGGACGTCGCCGAGGTGGCAGGTGTGGAGAGCGGCCCGGTCGCAGAACGCGGCGATCAGGGTGCAGCCCATGCCGGCCCGGGCATCGTCGGCCACGGCAGCGGCCATCACCGCCTCGTTGGCCTCCCGCACGCCCCGAATCAGGGCATGCCGGATGGCCTCCGGCTTGCCCAAGAGGCCCTTCACCGTCTCGCCGGGGAAGGCGACCACCAGGGTCTCCACCGCGATGCGGCTTGCCACTTCGCCGGCGTTGTGGCCGCCCATGCCGTCAGCGACCACAAAAAGACGCTGGCCGGGCAGGACGCAGAAGCTGTCCTCGTTATGGCCGCGGGCCAGGCCGGTGTCGGTGCGGCCAAAGGCCGCCAGCGTCAGGCAGCGGCGCAGAAGTCGATTGAGGAGCGTCATAGCCTTCTCCTTTGAGCACGTCGCCGGACCTTCTTCTCCTGCGCCCACCGTCCCGGGGGCTCAACGGAGCTCCAGCTCGTAGATGAGCATCCACAAGCCGATGGCGCCGTCCGCCCGGCCCACCGACAGCATGTGCGGCTTGGGACCAGTGGCCAGGGCAGCGATGCCATCGCCTCGACCATCCAGAACCAGGACGCAAGCCCCCCGGCTCAGGCTCCAGACGAACAGGGTATCATCCTCGCAGCCGGACGCCAGATGGTGGCCGTCGGCCAGCATCGCCAGGGCGGTCACCGCCTCCTGCTGCCCCTCCAGAACCTTCAAGCAGCGGCCGCTCATCGCCTCCCACAGGCAGATACGCCGGTCGGCGCTGGCGGTGGCGAACAAGCGGCCATCGGCAGCAGTTGCCAACGCTGTCACCGGCAGGGCGTGGGCCGGCAGAACCCGGGTGCATTCCTTGCCCCTCTGCGCCCAGACCCGGACGGTGCCGTCATCGCTGGTCGTGAGCAGCTCCTGGGAGCGGGGCAGGAAGGCTACCCCCCGCATGGCGCCGGCGGCGCTCACGTCCAGGGTCCGCTCCTTCTTGTCCACCAAGTCGACCACCCGGCAGCGGCCGTCCATGCCGGCGGAGGCCAGGAAGCGACCGTCCTCGCTCACCGCCACCGCGGACACCGCACCGCTGTGGGCGTGGACCGTGGACAGGGGCTCGGGCCGGTCGAAGCTCCAGAGGCTGACCGTGCCATCACGGCCGCCGGTGACCAGGCGTTGACCCTTGGGGCTCAAGGCCAGGCAGCCGCTGCCCAGATCGGGTCCCAGGACCTCACGGCTGCCCTTGGGCGGCACCAGCCGCCGGAGGATCACCCGGCCGTCCCGGCCGGCGCTGGCCAGGACCGATCCATCCTGGCTCAGGGCCAGGCCGGTCACCGCCCCCCGATGGACGCGGCCGGTGCTCAGCCGGATGGCGCCCTGCACCTCCTTCTTTTCACCGTGCTCCAGAAGCGCCTGGTAGACCCGCATGAACTCCTCGTCCCGGCGGAAGGCCAGGCCGCGCCAGGCGGTCAGCAGGGCCTCCTGGCTGGCCTGGTACCGGCGGCCGGCCAAGTGATCCGCCACCGAGCGGCGCACCGAATCCAGGACCTGCCCATCCCGATAGACATCCAGGCTGTTGCGCGGCAGGCACAGCTTGAGCTCCGGGCCGGTGCCGGGCGGCGGCACCGTTGCCGCCGGCTCCCCGAGGACCGCCGCCAGCTCGTCCAGGATGACCGCCCTGGGCAGCCGCCTCTTGAGAGCGGCCAGGTGCCGGCCGGCCCGGGCCGGCGACATGCGACCGGAGCGGACCTTGACCAGAATGAGATTGTGGATCGCTTCCGGCAGCACGTCGTTGACGTCCAGGGCCTGGTTGAAGGCCTGCTCGGCCTCCTCCTTGCGCCCCAACTCGTACAGGGAGACGC